>NZ_VWWC01000061.1:0-36896 GCF_011753175.1 Burkholderia sp. Cy-637
CCGGCCACCGCGCCGAACGCCGCGGCCCCGTCCGCGCCGGCTCCCTCGCCGGCCGTGCCTGCCTCGATGTCGAGCGCAGCGCAGGCAGCGGCCCCTGCCGCTTCGGCACCGGCCGCCTCGACGTCCGCTGCCTCGACGCCCACCACATCGGCACCCGCTGCCGCCTCGGCTGCCACGCCGAATCCCTGAGCCTGCGCTTGCGGCCCATCCCCGTCGCTCATCGCGAGCGACGAGGAATATCCCCCGCCGAGTATCAAAATCCATCAACGATGCGATGTGTCGTTGACACCGCCGCTCGCCAATCGATTTGAATATCGATATTCAAATCAATAAACCCCGCCTTATTTTCGCTTTATCCCTCATCCATCCCGATTCATTCATCCCGGAATATTTTTCGATTTATTTGCCGATACGCTCGGCGAGCCGTGTTTCAAACGGCAGCCAATGATGCAGACAAAGGATTCAGGCTTCACTCATTGATCTTCAGGAGGAAAGCATGTCCGATACGCAAATCTCATCGAATCGCGCCGGGGAATTCTCGATTCCGCCCAATACCCAGTTCCGCGCGATCTTCTTCGCCAATGCCGCCGAGCAGCAGCACATCAAGCTGTTCATCGGCGACAGCCAGGAACCGGCGGCCTATCACAAGCTGACCACGCGCGACGGCCCGCGCGAATCCACGCTCAATTCCGGCAACGGCAAGATCCGCTTCGAGGTGACGGTCAACGGCAAGAAATCGGCCACCGATGCGCGGCTCGCGCCGATCAACGGCAAGAAGTCCGATGGCCAGCCGTTCACGGTCAATTTCGGCATCCTCGTTTCGGAAGACGGCCACGACAGCGACTACAACGACGGGATCGCGGTCCTGCAATGGCCGATCGGCTGAGAAAAAAGAAACAGGAATGCAAAACGGCCGCCCCGAATACGGGCGGCCGTTTTTCGATGCATCACGCCTCGCTCCGGCATTCGTCCGGAGCGGGACACACGCGATTCGCTCAATCCCATTCAGGCGCCAGGCCAGCCGGGCTCACTTCGCGGCCGTTGCGCTCGAGGCCGGCGATGCGCGCCATCTCCGCGTCGCTCAGCTTCAGGTCGCGAGCCAGCAGGTTGCTGGCCAGGTTGGCGCGCTTGGTCGACGAGGGGATCACCGCGTGACCGAGCTGCAGGGCCCAGGCCAGCGCCACCTGCGCCGGCGTCGCGCCATGCGCGGCCGCGATCTCGCCGAGCACCGGGTCGCCCAGCACCTTGCCGTAGGCCAGCGTCATGTACGAGGTCACGGCGATGCCCTGCGATTCGAGGAAGGCCACCAGCTTGCGATTCTGCAGATAGGGGCTCAGCTCGATCTGGTTGGTCGCGATCGCCTCGGCGCCGAGCACCTCGATCGCCTCCTGCGTCAGCGCGATATTGAAGTTCGAGATGCCGATCTCGCGCGTCAGGCCGCGCGCCTTGGCTTCGGCCAGCGCCTCGAGCGTGGCGGCCAGCGGCACGCCGTTGCCGGGCGCGGGCCAATGGATCAGCGTCAGGTCCACCTGGTCGGTGCGCAGCTTGGCGAGGCTCGCCTCGAGGCTCGGCGCCAGCTTGTCGGCCGCGTAATGGTCGACCCAGATCTTGGTGGTGAGGTACAGCTCCTGGCGCGCCACGCCCGATTCGGCGATCGCGCGGCCGACGTCGGCCTCGTTGTCGTAGATCTGCGCGGTGTCGATCGCGCGGTAGCCGAGCTCGAGCGCGTCGCGCACCGAGTCGACCACCACCTGCCCTTTCAGGCGAAACGTGCCGAGACCGAACGGAGGAAGGCTAGTCATGATTCGTTGTCCTGTCGATGAGTGCCGGCGCGATGCCGGCCGGATAAGGATGAAATGCGGATGAAAAGCGGATAAAAAGCCGATGAAAAGCGGCGCGCCGGGCGCGCCGCGCGAGTCTTCGGGCGCTCAGCAGGCCAGCGCCCGCGGACGGCGGCGCAGTTGCGAGAGCACCAGCAGCAGGCCCAGCACCGCGATTCCCGCGCCGACCATCGGCACCGCCGAGTAACCGAGGCCCGAGGAGATCGCCGCGCCGCCGGCCGCCGCGCCCAGCGCGTTGCCGAGGTTGAAGGCGCCCACGTTGACCGAGGAGGCCAGGCCCGGCGCTTCCGAGGCGGCGCGCATCACGCGCATCTGCAGCGGCGGCACTACCGCGAAGGTCGCGATGCCCCATACCAGCAGGGCCAGCGCGGCGCCCACATGGGTTGCGGCCAGCATCGGGAAGGCCAGCATCACCACGATCAGCAGCAGCAGGAAGGCGATCAGGCTGCCGTCCAGCGAGCGGTCGGCGAGGCGGCCGCCGGCCACGTTGCCGATCGAGAAACCGACGCCGATCAGCACCAGCATCGCGGTGACGAAACCCGGCGTGGCATGCGTGAGCTGCGCGAGGGTCGGCGCCACGTAGGTGTAGAGCGTAAACATCGCGCCCGCGCCCAGCACCGTGGTGGCCAGCGCGCCCAGCACCACGGGGCGCGTGAGCACCGCGAGTTCGGCGCGCAAATCCGGCATGCGGCCCGACTCGCCCCTGGGCAGGGCCGCGAACAGCCCCGCGATCGCCAGCAGGCCGAGGCCCGCGGTGGCGACGAAGGACATCCGCCAGCCGATCATCTGGCCGAGCCAGGTGGCCGCCGGCACGCCGCCCACATTGGCGATGGTGAGGCCCATGAACATGGTCGCCACCGCACTGGCCTGCCGCTCGCGCGGCACCACCGAGGCCGCCACCACCGAGCCGATGCCGAAGAAGGCGCCGTGGTTGAGGCTGGTGACGAGGCGCGCCAGCAGCAGCGTGGTGTAGTCGGGCGCCGCCGCCGAGAGCAGGTTGCCGATCGTGAAGATGCCCATCAGCAGCATCAGCGCGGTGCGCCGCGAGGCGCGCGCCAGCAGCAGGGTCATCACCGGCGCGCCGACCATCACGCCGATCGCGTAGGCGCTGATCAGCATGCCGGCGCTCGGGATCGTGACATGCACGCCCTCGGCGATCACCGGCAGCAGCCCCATCGGCGAGAACTCGGTGGTGCCGATGCCGAACGCGCCGACGGCCAGCGCGAGCAGCGGAAGCGTCGAGCGCGGGGCCGACGCGGCGGTGGAGGAGGAAGCGTTCATGGCAGCGGGTCCTGTGGCGAAGCGGACGACGGACGTCCGCGATTTCGGTTGATGCGTAGTGTGCCCGCGATGTTGCCATGCAAAAAGCCGATCGTCGTGGAAAGACCCTTGACTCGAAGTCAATGATCGGGGGCCTGGCGAACCCTCCACCCTTGCCGTTGCAAGGCAAGGACACGCGTCATCATTCACGCTTATTGTTTCGATAAGTGTTTTTTATTGCTCTACCATCACGAATCTCCGCGCAATATGCCAATTCCCTTCATTGCTCCGGCGATCCGGCCGTAGCCCGCATTCCTGCACGAATTTCTTCCCGAATCCCAAATACGATCTTTTGCTCTGTTGATGCATAATTGATCTATCGCGCCGCAGCAAGGCTGGACGGCGCCGCCCTTCATAAGCATCGAGACAGGAGACAAGGCATGAGCACCGAATCGCTCGCGATCGACACCGGCCGGAAGCGCTCGCAGGCCGCCACCATGCGCATCACGGCGGCCGTCGCCGCGATCGCCGGCGGCCTCTACGGCTACGACACCGGCATCATCTCGGGCGCGCTGCCGCTGATCGCGCGCGATTTCGCGCTCGACTACCGCGCCCAGGAATGGGTGGCCGCGGCGATCCTGCTCGGCGCCGTGATCGGCGCGCTGGCCTGCACGCGCCTGTCGGCCAGCCTGGGCCGGCGCCGCACGATCCTGGTCGTGTCCGCGATCTACACCGTCGGCGTGATCGCCGCCGCGCTGTCGCCTTCGGCGCTCTGGCTGGGCGCGGCGCGCCTGGTGCTCGGCTTCGCGGTGGGCGGCTCGACCCAGATCGTGCCCACCTACATCGCCGAACTCGCCGAGCCGGCGCGGCGCGGCCGGCTGGTCACCTATTTCAACGTCTCGATCGGGATCGGCATCCTGATGGCGGCCATCGTCGGCGTGGCCGGCCAGCAGTTGGTGGACTGGCGGCTGATGATCGGCCTGGCGGTGCTGCCCTCGCTGGTGCTGCTGTTCGGCATCTCGCGGCTGCCCGGCAGCCCGCGCTGGCTGGTCGAGCAGGACCGCCTGCACGATGCCAGCGCCGCGCTCGCGCAGGTGCGCGACTCGGAGCGCGCGGTGCGCGAGGAGCTGGCCGAGATCCGCGCCACCGTCGAGCGGCAGCGCCGCGACGGCGCCGGCGGCTGGCGCGCGATGCGCGAGCCCTGGGTCAGGCCCGCGCTGGTCGCCGGGCTCGGCGTGGCCGCCTTCACCCAGCTCACCGGCATCGAGATGATGATCTACTACACGCCGACCTTCCTGCGCGACGCCGGCTTCGGCGCCTCGGCCGCGCTCTGGGCGGCGCTGGGCGTGGCCACCACCTACCTGGTGATGACCTTCGTCGGCAAGCTCCTGATCGACCACGTCGGGCGCCGCGCGCTGAGCCTGGCGACGCTGCCGGTGGCCGCCGCCAGCCTCGCCGCGCTCGGCTGGGTGCTGCAGGACGGCGCCGGCGGCACGCAGCGGCCGCTGTGGATCGTGGCCTGCCTGATCGTGTTCATGATCTTCAACTCGGGCGGCATCCAGCTGATCGGCTGGCTGCTCGGCTCCGAACTCTATCCGGTGGCGATCCGCAACCAGGCCACCGGCGCGCACGCGGCCACGCTGTGGGGTTCGAACCTGCTGCTCACGGGCACCGCGCTGAGCATGACGCAATGGCTGGGGGTGGGCGGCGCGATGTGGGTCTATGCGGCGCTGAACCTGCTGGCCTGCCTGTTCATCTATTTCGCGGTCCCGGAGACGCGCGGGCGCAGCCTCGAGCACATCGAGCGCGCGCTCAAGGAAGGCCGCTTCACGCCGCGCGCCGCCGCCCGCGCGCGCCGCACGCCCTGAAACACCGCGGCCGCGGCGGTCGCCGACGGGCAAACCCATGTCGGGCGCCGGGATGACCGGCGCCCGACGTTCCCGGTATCATGGCCGGTTACCGCAGGAGAACTTCCCCATGTCATCCCCCTTCCCTTCCACGCTGCGCACCGATCGCGCCCTGATCAGCGACTGCGACGGCGTGCTGGTCGACAGCGAGGCCATCGCCGAACGCATCGTCATCGAGCGCCTCGAGGCGCTCTGGCAGGTCGAGGGCGTGCACGACGCGATCCGCCCGCTGCTCGGCATGCGCACGGCCGTGGTGCTGACCGAGGCCGCCAAGGTGTTCGGCCGCAGCATCGACGAGCCGCAGATCCACGCGATCCGCGAGGAGATCCGCACGCGCGCGGCCGATGCGCCCGAGATCGCCGGCGCAGTCGAGGCGCTGAAGTCGATCGAGCTGCGCCTGGCCTGCGCCAGCAACAGCGACCTCGATTATGTCGAGCGCGTGGTCAAGCGGCTCGGCCTGGACAGCGTCTTCGGCAACCGCCTCTTCACGGGCGAGCGCGTGGCACGGCCCAAGCCCGCGCCCGATGTCTACCTGGCCGCCTCCGAGACGCTGCAGGTGCCGCCTTCGGGCTGCGCGGTGGTGGAGGACAGCGTGACGGGCGCGCGTGCCGCGCTGGCCGCCGGCATGACCGTGCTCGGCTTCACCGGCAGCGCGCACTCGCCGGCCGAGCGGCGCGAGGCGCTGCGCGAGATCGGTGTGCACGTCACCTTCGAGCGCATGACGGAATTGCCCGGCGTGGTGGCGCGCTGGCTCGACGGCGAGTTCGGCGTGGCCAGCGATTCGTCGCAGCCGGCGAATTCGGCGGCCTGAGCCCGCGCCGATCGCCGGGCGGCGGCCGACCTCGGCCCGGCGGCGATCCATCGATTCGGTGCCGTAAAAACAAAACGGGCCGTCTCCCGCGAGACGGCCCGTTTCGTCACGACGCGGCGGCCATGCACCGCCGCGTGCCGTTCATCCGGCGCTCAGAGCGCCGGGATCACGTCGATGCGCAGCGCGGCACCGCCGTTGGCGACTTCCAGCAGGCGATCGACGTTCGGGTGCGCGCCGGGACGGTTGCGCGCGTCGGCCGTGTGCTCGCCGAACACCGCCAGGCCATGCTCGGCCGCCTTCGCGTCGAGCGTGCCGAACACCAGTTGCAGATAGTGATAGACGGCCAGCGAGCCTTGCTTGCCGGGCTTGTTCTCGATGGTGGCGAGCACCGCGCCGCTGGCATCGACCAGGTCGATCCGTTCGATGCCGTCGATCGGCGGCAGTTGGGCGAGGTTGTCCTTGAAGACGGGGGTCGGTTGAATCACGGCAGGCTCCGCTGAAGGTCGGTAAAAGTGGGCGGGCCGTATCTTAGTCGATATTGCCGGTCGACATTGTCGGCCGCCATCGGCGCGACGCGCCTGCCTCGCCGATCGACACTGGCCGGCGCGGTTTTTCGGCGCCCGGTAGAATCGGTCGCTTCGTTCACCGCCCCGCCCCTTGCCATGACGCATTTCGCTCCCGTGCGGCTCGACCATGCGAGCCGCCTGCTGAACCACGGCCCGACCGTGCTGGTCACCAGCACCGACGGCACCCGCCGCGACGTGATGGCCGCCGCCTGGTCGATGCCGGTCGAATTCACGCCGCCGCGCCTGGCCGTGGTGATCGACAAGAACACCTACACGCGCGAGCTGATCGCCAAGAGCGGCATCTTCGGCATCGTGGTGCCGGGCTTCGCCGCGCTCGACCTCACCTTCGCGGTGGGCAGCACGAGCGGCCGCGACGAGGACAAGTTCGCGCGCTACGCGATCGACGCGCGCCCCGGCCCCGCACTGGGCGTGCCGGTGATCGAGACCGGCTGCGCGGCCTGGCTCGAATGCCGCCTGATTCCGGAGCAACACACCGAGGACGCCTACGACACCTGCTTCTGCGAGGTGGTCTCGGCCGCCGCCGACAGCCGCGTGTTCGCCAATGGCCACTGGAACCTCGACGACAGCCACCCGGAGCTGCACACCATCCATCATCTCGGCGCCGGCAAGTTCGTGCGCGCCTCGAGCATCACGCAGGCCAAGCCGCTGTAAGCGGCCAGGCGCTCAGCCGCACCGCTCACCACGATCTGCCGCCGCCCGCCTTCCGACGGGCGGCTGCCTCCCTCACAGCAAGGCCACCAGGTTCGCGACCACCTGCTCGCGCTCGCGTTCGCGCGTGGCCAGCGCCAGGCGCGCCACGGCCGGCACGCCGTCGATGTCGAGATAACGCACGCCCTGCACGCGCACCTGCTCGAACGCGGCCGGCACGATCGACAGCCCGAGCCCGGCCGCCACCAGGTTGATCACCGAGGAGATCTGCGGCGCCTCCTGCGCGAGCCGCGGCAGGAAGCCGGCGCGCCGGCAGGCATCGAGGATCTCGGCGTAGAGCGTGGCACCGGCCGGCCCCGGCACCAGCACGAAGGCCTCGTCGGCGAGCTCGGCCAATGCCACGCGCCGCCGCTGCGCGAAGCGATGCGAGGCCGGCACCACCAGCTTCATCGGCTCGTCGGGAAACGGCTGCAGCGCCAGGCCCTCGAACGAGCTCGGGCCCGGCCGCACGAACACCGCGTCGAGCCGCTCGTCCGCGAGGCGCCGCACCAGCTCGGGCGTGTTGGCCTCGTCGAGCGACACGTCCACGCCGGGATAGGCCGCCTTGAAGCGCTGGATGAGCGCCGGCACCACGGGGTTGAACACGGCCGAGGCGGTGAAGCCGAGCCGCAGGATGCCGGTTTCGCCATTGCCGGCCTGCTGGGCCGCGCGCCGCGCCCGCGCCGCGTCGTCGAGCACCCGCGCGGCCTCGACGCGAAAGGCCTGGCCCGCGCTGGTCAGCACCACGCCGTGCGCGGTGCGCCGGAACAGCTCGACGCCGAGCTCGCGCTCCAGGTTGCGGATCTGCTGGCTGAGCGGCGGCTGGCCGATGCCGAGCCGCTCGGCCGCGCGCGTCACATTCGATTCCTCGGCGATCGCGAGGAAATAACGGAGATGGCGGAGTTCCATGAGATATCTGTGAAACGTCTTTCTCTGATCCTTTTCATATATTGGACAGTATAACTAGCGACGCGGACAATCGGGGCTGTCGTCAAGTCCTTACGTCCGTACCATCATGAGCCCTGCTTCCTCCCCCGCCCCGGCAGCCGCCGACACGCGCGTCGCCCCCGGCAGCGCCGACTATCGCCGCATCAGCCTCGCGCTGTTCCTGGCCGGTTTCTCGACCTTCTCGCTGCTGTACTGCGTGCAGCCGCTGCTGCCGCTGTTCGCGCAGGCCTTCTCGATCGGCGCGGCGCAGAGCTCGCTGGCGCTGTCGCTGTCCACCGGCTGCCTCGCCGTCGCGATCCTGGCGGCCAGCGCGCTGTCCGAGCGCCTGAGCCGGCGCCGCCTGATGTTCGTGTCGATGGCGCTGGCCGCCGCGCTGAACCTGGCGGCCGCCTGGATGCCGAGCTGGCCGGGTGTGCTGGCAGCGCGCTCGCTCGAGGGCCTGGTGCTGGGCGGCGTGCCGGCCACCGCGATGGCCTACCTGGCCGAGGAGATCCAGCCGCGCGGGCTCGGCCTGTCGATGGGGCTCTACGTGGGCGGCACCGCCTTCGGCGGGATGGTCGGGCGGGTCGGCATGAGCATGCTGAGCGACTGGATGTCGTGGCGCGCGGCGATGCAGTGGATCGGCGCGATCGACATCGCGGTGGCGATCGGCTTCGCGCTGCTGCTGCCCGCCTCGCGCCACTTCGTGCCGCGCGCGGGCGTGAGCCTCGGCGAGCATGTCGCGCAATGGCGTCGCCAGCTCGCGCACCCGGCCCTGCCGGCGGTGTTCGCGATCGGCTTCCTGGCGATGGGCGAATTCGTGACGATCTACAACTACGCGGGCTTCCGCCTGATGGCGCCGCCCTTCTCGCTCGACGCCACCCGCTGCGGCCTGATCTTCAGCGCCTACGTGTTCGGCATCGTCGCCTCCTCCACGGCCGGCGCGCTGGCCGACCGCTTCGGCCGGGCCCCGGTGATCGTGGCCGGGGTGGCGACCAGCGCGGCCGGCGTGGCGCTCACGCTGGACGCCTCGCTGGCGGTGGTGATCGTCGGCATCGCGCTGCTGACGATCGGCTTCTTCATCACGCACTCGGTAGCCAGCAGCTGGGTGGGCCTGCTCGCGCAGGGCGCCAAGAGTTATGCCTCGGCGCTCTACCTGCTGGCCTATTACGTCGGCTCCAGCGTGCTCGGTTCCTGGGGCGGGCAGTTCTGGCAGGACGGCGGCTGGCACGCGGTGGCGGCCTATGCGCTGGCTTTGCTGGCGGCGGCCCTGGCCTGCGTGGCCTACCTGGCGCGCGCCGCGCGGCGGGTGACGCGCCCGGCTAGCGGGGCGCACACGGCTTGAAGCGCGGGTAAGACGCGAGTGAGGTGCGAGTGAGGCACGATCCCGCCGTCACCGCCGACCTCGCCTCCGCTTCCCCCAGATCGCCTCATCGCCCCATCGCTACACGGACTTGCCACACTGGCCTGCCACACTGCCGCGCAACCCGGCTCACCAGCCCCGGCCCCAGCGACAGGACAGCCCCCAGGACAGCCCCATGTGGCAGGAAGACCGTCATCAACGCATCCGCGCGCTGCTCACCGCGCTGCATCGCGTCTCGACCGAACGCATCATGGCCGAGCTGGGCGTATCGCGCGAAACCGTGCGGCGCGACCTGCTCGACCTCGAAACCCTCGGCGACCTGGTGCGCGTGCGCGGCGGCGCGATACGCCCCGACGCGCCGGCCGCCGCCATCGAACGCGCGCCCGCGCGTGAACGCGTCGAGCGGGCCATCGCCAAGGCCGCGGCAGCCCAGGTCGGCGCCGGCCAGACCCTGTTCCTCGACGCCGACAGCCGCAGCCAGGCGCTGGCCGACGAACTGGTCGCGCTCGAAGGCCTGACCATCCTCACCAACTCGCTCGACGTGGTCGCGCGCCTGCGAGCGCCGCTGACGCAAGCGGCCAACGCCAACCAGGTGATCATGCTGGGCGGCGCGGTGGCCGCCCAGACGCTCGCCACCGCGAGCGCCGAGACGGTGCGCGAGATCCAGCGCCATCGCGCCGACCTGGCCCTGCTCGCGCCGGACGGCCTGGACGCGCGGCACGGCGCGAGCCATGTCGACCGCGCCCAGGCCGAGGTGGCGCGCGCGATGTGCGAGGCGGCCGACCGCGTGGTGATGCTGGCCGATGCCGCGCGCCTGGGCCTGCGCAGCCGCGTGAGCTATTGCGCGGCCGACGCGATCGACCTGCTCGTCACCGAACGCGGCGCCGCCGGCGCCGACGCCTTCGCCGCGCTGGAGCGGCGCCTGCCGAAGGTGCTGCTGGCCTGACGCGCCGGCGCCCGGCGCGCGTGTCGATGCGAGGCATGGCCTCCGCGTCGAGGCAAAAACGCCACGGAATGACACACGATTGACAAGCTCGACGTAAAGAATCGCACGGGAAAACCGCCCAATGCCGCTTGCCGGTTGCTTTCGGGGCGGTTGCAGAGATTTGCTGATTTGCCGATTCGTGGAATTGTCGTTAGCATTTTTCATCGTTCCGGTTCCGCGCCCACCTCCCTGTCGCGATCCGGCTGCCCGCCCCGTTGTCGTCAGGAAGTCCGATGAGCCGTCGTCACCTCGCGCTGTTCGATCTCGACCACACCCTGCTGCCGCTCGACAGCGACCAGTCCTGGGCGCACTTCCTGGCCCGGATCGGCATCGACGGCGCGGCCGAGCACGTGGCCTCGATCGACCGCCTCTATCGCGACTACGCGGCCGGCGCGCTCGACATGGACGGCTACCTGCGCGTGGCGCTCGCGCCGCTGGCACGCCACACGCGCGCCGAGCTCGACGGCTGGCACCAGCGCTACATGGCCGACGTGATCGAGCCGGCGATCCTGCCGGCCGCGCGCGAGCTGATCGAGCGTCACCGGCAGGCCGGCGACCTGTGCTGCATCGTCACCGCCTCGAATGCCTTCGTGACCGGCCCGATCGGCCGCGCGCTCGGCTTCGAGCACCTGCTGGCGATCGAGCTGGCCACCGAGGGCGGCGATCCGGCCGCGCGCTACACCGGCGCGGCGCTCGGCGTGGCCTCGTTCCGCGAAGGCAAGATCACGCGCACCGAGCAATGGCTGGCCACGCTCGGCGCCAGCCTCGAGGATTTCCCGCGCAGCTTCTTCTACAGCGACTCGATCAACGACCTGCCGCTGCTGGAGCGCGTCACCGACCCGGTCGCCACCAACCCGGATGCGCGATTACGGGCGATCGCCGACGAACGCGGCTGGCCCGTGCTCGAGCTGTTCCCCTGAACCCGGGCGGGGCCGGCAACCGATATGCCGGCGCCGTCCCCGCCATTTGCCTCGCCGCCCCGATCGCGACGATGCCGCACGACGAAGCCGCGCCCCGGGCGCCGCCGTCCCGACCGAATACCGATAACGATGAAAGAACGCGCCACCGTCCTGTGCCGACGCGACAACAAGATCCTGCTGGTGACGCGGGCCCGCTCGCGCTGGGCCCTGCCCGGCGGCACCATCCACGCCGGCGAGACGCCGCATGAGGCGGCCTGCCGCGAACTGTTCGAGGAAACCCGCCTCGACGATCTCGAACTGCACTACGCGTTCCAGTTCGGCGGGCTCAGCAAGCGCCACCACGTCTTCATCGCCGACGTGCCGGCCGGCCGCAAGGCGCTGGCCAGCAACGAGATCCTGCGCTGCCACTGGTTCGGCCGCCGCAAGTTCGAGACGCTGGCCGTCAGCGTGCCGACGCGCAAGATCGTCGAGATGGTGACGAAGATGGGGCCGTGAGGGCGTCGATCCCGAGGTCGTCACGACAAGACAGGAAGCTCGGCCGGCGCGGCGGCACCCACGCGCCGCGCGCCCTTCAATCGAAGGCGCGCCCCATGCGCTCGGCATCCTCGGCCGATTGCGGGCGCAGCAGCTCGAACATCGCCGAGGGTTCGATCGCCGCGTAGTCGCCGGGGCCGCCGGCGCGCAGCACCGGATGCGCCTCGGCGGTGCGATAGATGCCGTCGCGCAGCAGCTCGCGGCGGATATGCACGGCCACCACCTCGCCCAGCACCAGCCAGCTGCCGAGCTCGCCGCCGCCGGCATCCTGCAGGCGCACGATCTGGGTCTTGCGGCACTCGAAGTGCACCGGGCTGGCCGCCACGCGCAGCGCGCGCACGCGCCGCGACGGCACCAGCTCCAGGCGCGCCACCTCCGCCTCGCTCCGGCCGCGCGGCAGCGGCGCGCAACTGATGTTCATCTGCTCGACCAGCGCGCGCGTGGTGAGATTCCAGACGAATTCGCCGGTCGCGTCGATGTTCGCCACGCTGTCCTTCCAGCCCAGGCTGGCGAAGCCGATGATCGGCGGCCGGTAGTTGAAGCCGTTGAAGAAACTGTAGGGCGCGAGGTTCGGCCGGCCTTCGGCATCGACGCTCGAGATCCAGCCGATCGGGCGCGGCCCGATGATCGCGTTGAACGGGTCGTGCGGCAGGCCGTGGCCGGCCGCCGGTTCGTAGTAGTGGTAAGGGGATTCCTGGGGCGCGCTCACGCGGGGCTCCTGCTCGACTCGGGGAAGAATGGCGCGCGGGGCCGGCCGGGGTCGAGGCCGGATCGCGGCGCGCGCCGCAGCCTCGAACACTAGCGCATCTCGCTTCGCGTTGCAGGGCGGCGCCGCTGCGCGGCGCGTGTGCCGAGCACCGCCGAGCCGCCGGCCCCTGGCGCGCTATGGCAGACTGTCGGGCGCTCGCCGCTCCCTAATCAGCCCAGCCCAACCTGCCGCTCAAGCCGCGCCGCCACTCGATGCCCACCCCGCCGCCCCTGCCCGCCTGGCTGATCGCCGCACTCGAGCGGCGCGCGCTGCGCCTGGATGCCGATCAGATGGCAGCCGCGGCGCGCCTGGATGCCTTGCTGACGGGCGCCCTGCCCGAGGACCTGATCGGCGCCTACTGCTACGGGCCGCCGGGGCGCGGCAAGAGCCTGCTGGCCGCGCTGTTCCACGAGGCCTATCCCGGCGCGCGCGTGCGCACCCATTTCCACGCCTTCCTGCGCGACGTGAACCGCCGCCTGGTGGCCGCGCCGCCGTCCGACGACAAGCTCGGCGAGGTGCTCGCGCAGTGGCTCGGCAACAGCCGGCTGCTCTGGTTCGACGAGTTCCACGTGCACGACATCGCCGACGCGCTGATCCTCGCCGCGCTGCTGCGCGTGGCGATCGCGCGGCGCGTCTACCTGCTGTTCACCTCGAACCAGGCGCCCGCGGCGCTGCTGCCCGATCCCGAATTCCATCATCGCTTCGAGCCGACCATCGCCGCGCTCCAGGCGCACTGCCTGATGCTGCCCTTCGAGGGCGCCGTCGACTATCGGCGCATCGCGCCCGGGCATGGCCGCCAGGCCGCGCCGGCCGGCGAAGCCACGCCCGGCGACGGCAGCCTCGCCGCGCTGTTCGCGCGCCACGGCGACACCATCCTCGCCACCGACACGCGCGTGCCGATCGCCACGCGCCCGCTCGAAGCCAGGGCGGCAGGCGCCCACACCCTGTTCTGCGACTTCGATGCGCTCTGCGCGCAGGCCCGCTCGCATCTCGACTACCTCGACCTGGCCGCGCGCTACCGCGTGCTGGTCCTCGACCACGTGGCGCTCGACGCGTCCACCGCGCGCGCCACGCTGCAGCGCTTCGTCTGGCTGGTCGACATCCTCTACGACCAGCAGGCCAGCCTGGTCTTCCTGCACGACGCCGACTACGAGGCACGCGTCGGCCAGCGCGACGACGTGCACGGCATCGAGCGGACCTGGTCGCGCATCAGCGAGATGCGGGCGGCGGCGCGACGCTGATCGCGCCCCGATCGCCGTCGATCGCCAGCCGCCCGCCCCCGTTCGTCCCGAAGCGCCGCCCCACGGGCCTCACCGGGCTCCGGCCGATTGCATCGAATTCACGCGAGACCGATTGCACAGGCCAAAAAGACTGTATATATTTACAGTACCAGATCACCCGACGAGGTCTTCCATGACGACGATGTCCGACCTGAGCCCGAGCAGCCAAACCGGCGCGCGCCCCGATGCCGACTGGCTGGTCGACGATTACGAACTCGAGCAGATCGAGTCGCACCGCGCGCGCTACCGCGCCACCCAGGATCTGCATCAGATCCTCGTCACGCTGGCGCGCCGTGCCTTCGGCCCGCGGCGCGGCAGCCCGTTCGGCGAGCTGCGCGGCCCGAGCTGGGCGATGCTGCTGGCGATCGAGGAGCGTGCCTTCAACGACCCCGGCTTCCGGGCCCGCCACGATCCGTCGATGCTCGCCAGCCTGCCGCGGCTGGCCGGGCGGCGCGGCCTGGAGGAGGAGCAGCATGCCGAGGCGAACCTGCGCGTGGACGACGACGACATGCCGCTCGTGATCGGCGTGGCGGCCGCCCTGCTCGGCGCGAACGACATCGAGGTCGATTGAGGCCCCCGCCGCGCGCGGCGCCCGAACCCGCCTTGCGCTTCTCCGCCCCATCGACTGGCGTGACCAGCCGGCGCTTCCCGCGCCGGCTTTTCTTCGTTCGGCTGTTCTGCATTCCCTTCCCGCCCTCTGACTGCATCGGCCGAACCCGAAGCAGGTAGTCTCCATACCGGTATCCCAAGGCGTCTGTTTGCGCCTTCGCGCGCGGCGTAGCATCGTCCCGATTGCCGCCCCGCACCGCGCACGGCGGCCCCACAAGACCGCTACCACCGAGGAGACGCGATGAGCCGTCCCGCTTACCGCCCGCCGGCCGGCACCGACGACGACGGCCACGCGCACTGGCGCCGCAACCTGGCCGTCTGCGTGTTCGGCTCGTTCACCACCATCGTCTCGATGACCCTGCTGCTGCCCTTCCTGCCGCTCTATGTCGAGCAGCTCGGCGTGCACGAGCCGGCCGCGATCGTGCAATGGTCCGGCATCGCCTACGGCGCGACCTTCTTCACCGCCGCGCTGACCGCGCCGCTGTGGGGGCGCCTGGCCGATCGCTACGGGCGCAAGCTGATGCTGATCCGCGCCAGCCTCGGCATGACCATCGTGATGTCGCTGATGGGGATCGCGCACGACGTCTGGCAACTGGTGGCGCTGCG
The DNA here is from genome assembly GCF_011753175.1 of Burkholderia sp. Cy-637. Taxonomy (NCBI): domain Bacteria; kingdom Pseudomonadati; phylum Pseudomonadota; class Betaproteobacteria; order Burkholderiales; family Burkholderiaceae; genus Burkholderia; species Burkholderia sp. Cy-637. The sequence goes on from NZ_VWWC01000061.1 coordinate 15,066, forward strand.
GCTCGCGGTGGGCCTGCTGGGCGGCTACGCCTCGGGCTCCACCGTGCTGGTCGCCACCCAGACGCCGAAGGCGCGCTGCGGCTGGGCGCTCGGCCTGCTGTCCTCGGGCATCATGGCCGGCAATATCGCCGGGCCGCTGATCGGCGGCTGGCTGCCCTCGCTGATCGGCATCCGCGCGACCTTCCAGGTGGCCGGCGCCGCGATCGGCCTGACCTTCCTCGCCACCGTGTTCCTGATCAAGCGCGACCGCCCCGCCGCGGCCGGCCGCGGCGCCGCCGACAAGCCCGGCTGGGCCGCGCTGCCCGACCGGCGCCCGGTGGCCGCGATGCTGGTCACCGGCGCGCTGCTGATGCTGGCCAACATGTCGATCGAGCCGATCATCACGGTCTATGTCGCGCAACTGGTGCCGGCGCACCAGGTCACCCTGGTGGCCGGGCTGGTGATGTCGGGCGCCGCGCTCGGCAGCATCCTGTCGGCCTCGCGGCTCGGCCGGCTGGCCGACCGGATCGGCCACTGGAACGTGATCGTCGGCTGCCTGGCCGCCTCGGCGGTGCTGCTGGTCCCGCAGGCCTTCGTCACCGCCGGCTGGCAGTTGATCGCCCTGCGCTTCGCGATGGGCATCGCGCTGGGCGGCCTGCTGCCCTGCGTGGCCAGCGTGATCCGCCACGCCGCGCCGCCCTCGGTGGCCGGCACCCTGCTCGGCTACTCGACCTCCTCGCAATACGCGGGGCAGGTGCTCGGGCCGCTCGCGGGCGGCTACTTCGGCGGTCACTACGGGATGCGCTCGACCTTCTTCGGCACCGCCGCGATCATGGCGCTCGGCGCGCTGGGCAATGCGATGATGCGCGCGCGGGTGGCCCGCTCGGGCGGGGCCGGCACGCGGCCGGCGGCAGCGGAATGAGGGGGATGAGGCGGGAACCCGAAGCGGAGGAACTGAAGCGGCGAACCTGAAGCGAGGAAGCCGAGGCGGGAAATGCGGAGCGAGCGCGGCGGCTCGCTTCAGTACGACATGCCGTCGACGCGCATCGCCACCGATACCGGGTCCTGCCGCGACAGCATCTCGCGAAAGCGCACGCCGCCGCGCTCGTTGGCCGGGTCGCGCTCGGCCGCGTATTCGAAGCGTCCGCCGCAGGGGGCGTCGAAGCAGCGGAACACATTGGCGCCGGAGCGATCGCGGTCGAGCCGGCGCGAACCCTGCCAGCCCTGCGCGCCCATGAAATTGCCGCCCGCGATCAGGTCGTCGAGATCGCCGACCTCGAAGGCGATGCGGTTGATGCCGGGTCGATTGGCGCGCTCGCTCAAGCGCAGGCCGTGACGGCCAACCCCGGCACCGCAGCGCAGGAAGCTGCCCGCGCCCGGCGCCGAGGCGGCCAGTTCGAAACCGAGCCGGTGCCGATAGAAATCGATCGCCGCGTCGCGTCCCGCCTCGGGAATGTCGAGCGTGACACGCGCCAGCCGCAGCACGCGTGCGCGCGTATAGGCATCGAAGGTGCGGTTCCAGTAGAACAGGTCGTCGCGCACGCCCTGCGCGCGGCCCGCGCCATCCCCGCCGCGGCGGATCTCGCCGATCGGCAGCGGCTGCGCGAGCGCGAAGCCGATCGCGTAGCCGGTCTCGTCATGGGTATGCAGCACGCCCTCGCCATCCACGCGCACCGCGCGATCGCGCGACAGCGTGTTGTGCAGCGCATCGAGCGAGGCGATCGAATCGACGCCCCAGATCAGCTCGCGCAAGGTCGAGCCGGTCTCCAGGCCTTCGGGCAGGTCGCGCGCCTGCGCGGCGACCAATCGCAGCGACTGGTTCGCGGGCGTGGCGAACACGACGCGATCGTTGCTGGTATCGATACGAGCGAGGCCAAAATCCTCGACGAAACGGATACTGTCGGCAAGTTCGTCAACACCGTACGTCACTGATTCGATTCTGGTAATCGCCATCGGGTCGTCTCCGGTCTTTGCTGCTTGTTCTGGCATTGCGCATGCATCGCGCCGGCCGGACAGTCTAGCATCGGCGACGGGAACCCGCCGGCGCGGGAAAAAGCACGAACGGACTTCCCGATGCGCCGGTTTGCGCATCGGTTTGCGCATCGGTTTGCGCGTCTAGCCCGGCGCCAGTTTTTGCCCGGCCAGCAGTTGATGATGCCGGGCCTCGGTCTGCTCGTCGGCGGGAAACATCGATTCGAGACGCAGCTCCTGCGCGCTCACGCTCTGCGGCGCGCCCACCGTGGTGACCAGCGAGAAGTAGCGCAGCACCACGCCGTCCTTGACGAAGCCCAGCGGGATCATCGGCAGGCCCGCCGAGGACGCGCTCGCGCGATGCGTGCGCCAGTCGCGCGGCACCGCCGGATAGGCGAGCAGTTCGTCGAGCAGGCGCCGCGTGCCGGCATCCACGGCATGACCCACCGTCTCGCGATGCAGGCGCTGCAGCAGGCTGCGCGCCACCGCGTCCCAGTCGGCCAGGAAGGGGCGCAGGCCGCGCGGATCGAAGATCACGTGCAGCATGTTGCGCGGCTCCTGGCGCGCGGCCATGTCGATGAAGCTGCCGAACAAGCGCAGCGCCGCCTGGTTGTTCATCAGCACGTTCCAGTGACGGTCCATCACGATCGCCGGAAAAGGTTCGTGCTGTGAAACGAGCCGCTCCAGCGCGCGAATCACGCCCTGCATCTCCTGCGCGTTCCAGGGCGGCTCCGCGTAGACGGGCGCGTAGCCGGCCGCGAGCAGCAAGGCATTGCGTTCGCGCAGCGGCACCTCGAGCGCCTGGGCCAGCGTCAGCAGCGTGTCGCGGCCCGGCACGCTGCGCCCGCTCTCGATGAAGCTGATCTGCCGCTGCGAGATGCCGGCCTCGAGCGACAGCCCGAGCTGGCTCGCGCCGCGCACACCGCGCCAGTAGCGCAGCAGCTCGCCCAGCTCGCTGGCGGCGGTTTTCGGATCGGAACGCTCGGCGCTCATCGGATCTCCTTGCATGGCGTGACCGGCGTGACCGGCGTGACACGGGGCGGCACGAGCGGCCAACCCGCTCAAACAGCCGGTGCCTGCCAGGCGTAAGCCTCGAATTGTGCCTCGAGCGGCGGCTGCGTCACGCCGCAGCTGTAGTTGGTGATGGTCGAGGCCGCCACCACGGCGACCACCTCCAGCACCTGCGGCGCGCTGAAGCCGGCCGCGAGGAAGGCCTCGCGATCCGCCCCGGGCAGGCGGCCGCGCCGCTCGATCAGCTTGCGCGCCAGCGCCGAGAGCGCGGCGAGCCGCGGGTCCTCGGGCAGCTCGCCGCGCCGGATCGCCTCGACATCGGCGGGCGCCACGCCCTGCTGCATGGCCAGCACGGTATGGAAGGCCACCGGCCAGGCGCTGGCATTGACCACCGCGTTGGTCAGCAGCAGCACCTGGATCTGCGGCTCGGTGAGGCTGCTCGCATGCACCTGCTCGAACAGGCCGATGAAGCCGCGGATCAGCACCGGCGAGGCCGCCATGGTGGCGGCCACGTTCGGGATCAGGCCGAAGGCCTGCTGCAACTGGCGCAGCACCAGCTGCGATTGCGCGGGGGCGGATTCGATCGTGTGGACGGGATAAAGCGACATGATGGCTCCGGGTCGACGCGCGCCGCCGGAATGGCAGCGCGACCCGGCCAGACTACGAGCGCGGGCGCGGCGCGCCAATTACATCGGATGTCATCGCCGGGCCGCCGCGTCATCGCTCACCACGGCACCACGCGCCCCTGGTAATCGAGGTATTGCAGGCCCGGGCGCCCGGCGTTCGCCGCGATCGTGTCGACCAGCTTCGGGATGCTCTCGTCGATGCCCAGGCGCGCCTGCGGGCCGCCCATGTCGGTGCGCACCCAGCCCGGCGCCATCAGCAGCAGCGTGCGCGGATCGCCGGCATGGCGCGCCGCGAAGCTGCGCATCAGCATGTTAAGCGCGGCCTTGCTGGCGCGGTAGACCTCGTAGTTGCCGTTCTCGTTGTTGGCCACGCTGCCCTGCCCCGATGACATCAGGCCGATCATGCCCGCGGCCGTCACCAGGGATTCGAAACGCTCGATCACGCGCATCGGGCTCAGTGCGTTGGTCACCATCACGCGCACGAACTCGTCGGTGGAGACATCGGCGATCGTCTCGCCGTCGTCGTTCTTCACGCCCGCGTTGACGAACAGCAGCTCGAGGCGGCGCCCGGCGAGCCGCCGATGCAAGGCCTCGACCTGCTCGGGCACGGTGATGTCGACGCTCTCGACCTCGAGCAGGCCGCCGGCGCGCTCGGCACGCTGGCGCAGCGCGCCCAGCGAGCTGGCGCGGCCGGTGGCGATCACGCGCCAGCCGCGTTGCAGGTATTGGTCGACCAGGGCGAAACCGAGGCCGCGCGAGGCCCCGACGATCAGCGCGGTCGCTTGGGAATGGGAATGTGTCATGTGCGATGTCCTGGCAAGCCGGCCGACGCCATCGTCGGCCGATGCAGGCAATGTAGCGAGCGGCCCGGCCGGGCGGAAGGCGCGCGGCGTGCAGGGATGGGTTGCAGCGCACGCCATGTCGGAATGCCCATGCTAGGATCCGCGCATGGCCGATTCCGACCTCAATCTCCTCGTCGCGCTCGACGCCCTGCTGGCCGAAGCCAGCGTGGCCGGCGCCGCGCGACGGCTCGGCCTGAGCGCCTCGGCGATGAGCCGCACGCTGACGCGGCTGCGCGAGGCCACCGGCGACCCGCTGCTGGTGCGCGCCGGGCGCCAGATGCTGCTCACCCCGCATGCCGAGGCGATCCGCTCACGCACCCGCGACACCCTGCACGAAGCCCTGGCCGTGCTGCGCCCCGCCGGCGCCGACCTCGACCTGGCCTCGCTGCGCCGCACCCTGACGATCCGCAGCAACGAGGGTTTCGTCGAAGCCTTCGGCGCGGCCCTGGTCGCGGCCGCCGCGGCCGAGGCGCCGCATCTGCGGTTGCGCTTCACCGCCAAGCCCTCGAAGAGCGCCGCGGCACTGCGCGACGGCTCGGCCGAACTCGAGATCGGCGTGCTCGGCGAGATGGGGCCGGAAGTGCGCCTGCAGGCGCTGTTCCGCGATCGATTCGTGGGCGTGGTCAGGCAGGGGCATGCGCTGGCTCGCGAGGACGTGGTCAGCGCCGAGGCTTACGCCGGCTTCGGGCATGTGGTCGCCTCGCGTCACGAGGACCCGCGCGGCCCCGTCGACGACGCGCTGGCCGAGCTCGGCCTGCAACGCGCGATCGTGGCCGTGGTGCCGGGCTTCCCGGCCGCGCTGGCGATCGCGCGCGGCACCGACCTGGTGGCGCTGGTGCCGGCCTCGTTCCTGGTTCATCGCGGCGCCGCGGCCGAGGACGGCCTGCATGTGTTCGAGCTGCCGGTCGCGACCGCGCGAATCACCGTCTCGCAGATGTGGCACCCGCGTCTCGAGGCCGATCCCGTGCATCGCTGGCTGCGCCAGCGCGTGCTCGCCGAATGCCGGCGGCTGATGCCGGACTGAACCGGATCGATCTCGCGACGCTCAGCGAATCACATCGGCAAGCAACGCTTCGCGGCCCGCAAGCACTACCTCAATCGCTCGACCGGCAAGCCCCGCGCCCTGCCCGGCCCGCCAACCACCTCAACGCAGCCCCGGCCCCGACAACGGCAAGCCCGCGCCCGCGTGCGCATCGGCCGGCGGTGCGTCGTGCGGCGCCTCCAGCGCCAGCTCCTCGTGATGCGTGCGATCGAGCACCGCGCGCGCCCGGTCCATGTCGAGCGCGCCTTCCCAGCGCGCCACCACCACCGTCGCCACGCCGTTGCCGATCAGGTTGGTGACCGCGCGCGCCTCGTTGAGGAAGCGATCGACGCCGAGCAGCAGCACCAGCCCCGAGACGGGAATCTGCCGCATCGTCGCCAGGGTCGCGGCCAGCGCGACGAAACCGGCGCCCGCCACGCCGGCCGAGCCCTTCGAGGTCAGCAGCAGCACGCCCAGCACCAGCAACTGATCCCAGATCGACAGGTGGATGTTCATGGCCTGCGCGATGAACAGCGCCGCCATCGTCAGGTAGATCGCCGTGCCGTCGGCGTTGAAGGTATAGCCGGTCGGCAGCACCATGCCGACCACCGGCCGCGAGCAGCCCATGCGCTCCATCTTCAGCAGCATCTGCGGCAGCACCGCCTCGGTCGAGGCGGTGCCGAGCGTGATCAGGATCTCGTCCTTGATGTAGCGGAGGTATTTCCACAGCGACAGCCCGCACAGGCGCATCGCCAGCCCGAGCCCGAGCGCCACGAACAGCACCGAGGTCAGGTAGAGGCACAGCATCAGCTGGCCGAACGAGGCCAGCGTGCCGATGCCGTACTTGCCGATGGTGAAGGCCATGCCGCCGAAGGCGCCGATCGGCGCCACGTACATGACGATGCGCACCACCCCGAACATGCCCTGCAGGAACATGTCGAGCATGTCCACCAGCGGCGCGGTGCGCGGCCCGAGCTTGGCCAGCGCGATCGCGAAGATCACCGAGAAGAAGATGATCGGCAGGATCTCGCCCTTGGCGAAGGCGCCGACGATGCTGCCCGGCACGATGCTCATGAAGAACTCGAGCATGCCGTGCTGCTGGGCCGCGTGCGTGTAGGTGGCGATCGAGGCGCTGTCGAGCGTGGCCGGGTCGATGTTCATGCCGCTGCCGGGCCGCACCAGGTTGACGATCACCAGGCCGATCAGCAGCGCGAGCGTCGAGGCCACTTCGAAATACAGCAGCGCCTTGACGCCGACGCGGCCCGCCTCGTGCAGGTCGTTCATGCGCGCGATGCCGACCACCACCGAGGCGAAGATGATCGGCGCGAGCGCCATGCGGATCAGCTTGATGAAGAGGTCGCCGAGCGGCTTCAACTGCGAGCCGAGATCGGGAAGGAAGTGGCCGACCACGACGCCGGCGAGGATACCGATCAGCACCTGCACGTAGAGGCGCGAAAGCGATTTCCGGATGCGCGATACCAGCATGTCTGTCTCCTGTGCATGCCGTCTTCCGATGGGAACCGGAACGCGCGCCTCCCGCGTCCGTCTCGTCGCGGCCCTGCACGCGAATCCGCCAGTCTTTCTTGTTCTTGGAGTGAAACGGCGGGGCCGCGTCGTCGGACGCGGCCCCGCGAGGGACTGCCTGCCGCGCTCAGTCCGACAGCTTGCGCATCTCGACGATCAGGTCCGACTTGCCCTCGAAGCCGATGCCCGGCAGGTCCGGCATGGTGATGTAGCCGTTGTCGACCTTCACGCCGTCGGGGAAGCCGCCGTAAGGCTGGAACAGGTCCGGATAGGATTCGTTGCCGCCCAGCCCGAGCCCCGCCGCGATGTTCAGCGACATCTGGTGGCCGCCGTGCGGGATGCAGCGCTTGGCCGACCAGCCGTGCTCGCGCAGCATCTCCAGCGTGCGCAGGTACTCCACCAGGCCGTAGCTGAGCGCGCAGTCGAACTGCAGCCAGTCGCGGTCGGCGCGCATGCCGCCGTAGCGGATCAGGTTGCGCGCGTCCTGCATCGAGAACAGGTCCTCGCCGGTGGCCATCGGGTTCGCGTAGTAGTTGCGCAGCGTGGCCTGCAGCTCGAAGTCGAGCGGGTCGCCCGGCTCCTCGTACCAGAACAGGTCGTATTGCGAGAGCGCCTTGGCGTACTGCACCGCGGTGTCGAGATCGAAGCGGCCGTTGGCGTCCACCGCCAGCTTCTGGCCGTCGCCGAGCACGCTGAGGATCGAGTCGATGCGGCGCAGGTCCTCGTCGAGCGAGGCGCCGCCGATCTTCTTCTTGACCACCGTGTAGCCGCGGTCGAGATAGCTGCGCATCTCGTCCTTGAGCTTGCCGTGGTCCTGGCCCGGGTAGTAATACCCGCCCGCCGCGTAGACGAAGATCTTGCGATCGGGCTGGCCGTCGCCGTAGCGATCGGCCAGCAACTGGAACAGCGGCTTGCCCTCGATCTTCGCCACCGCGTCCCACACGGCCATGTCGATGGTGCCGATCGCCACCGAGCGCTCGCCATGGCCGCCCGGCTTCTCGTTCTGGAACAGGGTGGCCCAGATCTTGTGCGGATCGAGATTGGTGCCGGCGTCATCCACCAGCGAGGCCGGGTCGGCCTCGAGCAGGCGCGGGATGAAGCGCTCGCGCATCAGCGTGCCCTGGCCGTAGCGGCCGTTCGAATTGAAGCCGTAGCCGACCACCGGCTTGCCGTCGCGGATCACGTCGGTGATCACCGCCACCAGGCTCAGCGTCATCTTGCTGAAATCGATGTAGGCATTGCGGATGGGCGAGCTGATCGGGACGGTCTTTTCGCGGATTTCTACGATTCTCATGCGGGTGTCTCCTGGTGACACGAATTCTCGGTGTTCGGGCACGCAAACCATGCGGCAACGGGGTCTAGCTTAGTCGCGTCGACCGGCGCTAGAATTCACCGGAATTCATTTCATCTTTCACCAAAAGTGAAAACCGACATCACCTCCGACTTCGCGTTCTTCGTCCAGCTGGCCAAGCTCGGGAGCCTGTCGGGCGCGGCGCGCTCGATGGGGCTCACGCCGCCGGCGGCCACCAAGCGGCTCGGCATCCTGGAGGCGCGCCTGGGCGCGCGGCTGGTGAACCGCACCACGCGCAGCATCAGCCTCACGCCCGAGGGCGAGACCTACGCGCGCTACGCGGCGCGCATCCTGGAGCAGGTGCGCGAGATGGAGGATGCGATCGCCGGCACGCCGGCCGATCCGCATGGGCGCCTGCGCGTGAACGCCACCCTGGGTTTCGGCCGCACCACCATCGCGCCGCTGGTTTCCGAGTTCGCCAAGCGCTACCCGCATGTGGACGTGCAGTTCGTGGTGACCGACAAGCCGGTCGACCTGGTCGAGGGCGGTTTCGACATGGCGATCCGCTTCGGCGAGCTGCCCGACGGCCGGCTGCGCGCGCGCCGCCTGATGAGCAACCGGCGCTTCCTGTGCGCCTCGCCGAAGTATCTGGAGCGCGCCGGCACACCGCTGCGCAAGGAGGAACTGGTCGCGCATCGCTGCATCATCCACAGCCAGAACGACGATGCCTATGGCGTCTGGAACTTCATCCAGGACGATCATCTGGAGGCGCTGAAGGTGAACGGCTCGCTGTCGAGCAACGACGGCGACATCGTGCTGCGCTGGGCGCTCGATGGCCACGGCATCCTGATCCGCTCCGAATGGGATCTCGCCAAGTACCTGCAGAGCGGGCGCCTCCGGCTGGTGCTGCCCGAGGTGGTGCTGCCCTCGGCCGATCTCTATGTCTACTATCCCGGGCAGCGCAAGCAGAGTACGCGCTCGCGTGCCTTCATCGACTTTCTGGTCGACCACTTCCAGGCGCCCTTCATCCCCGTCGACGTCGCGCAGGCGGCGGCGCTGGCCGCGCCGGCGCCCGCCAGATCGGCGCGCCGGCGCCGGGCCGCGACGGGTTCAAACGAGGAAGCTTGAGGGACGCCTACCGAGTCGGGGACGGGCAGCCCGCGTGGCGACGCCGGGCTCGTCGCGCTCAGCCGGCCGCCTCGTCCAGGCGCGCCAGCACCTCGTCGGCGATCGCCAGCGAGGCGGTCAGCCCCGGCGATTCGATGCCGTACAGGTTCACCAGCCCCGCCACGCCGTGCACGCCGGCGCCCTGGATCACGAAGTCGGCATCGGGCGTGTCGAGCTTGGGGCGGATGCCCGAGTAGGCGGGTTGCAGGGCCTGGTCGGGCAGCGCCGGCCAGTAGCGCCGGATCGCCGCGTAGAAGCGCTCGGCGCGGGCCGGATCGACGCGGTAGTCGATGCTGTCGACCCATTCCACGTCGGGGCCGAAACGCGCCTGGTTGGCCAGGTCCAGCGTCAGGTGCACCCCGAGCCCGCCGGGCTCCGGCACCGGGTAGACCAGCCGCGAGAACGGCGCGCGCCCCGCCAGCGAGTAGTAATTGCCCTTGGCGTAGCGCTCGCGCGGGATCGTGTCGGCGGGCAGGCCGCGCAAGGCACGCGCCACCGCCTGCGCATGCAGGCCGGCCGCGTTGATCACGCGGCGCGCGCGTAGCGTCATCGGCTCGTCGCCGCCCACCTCCAGCTCGATCAGCGGGCCGCCGGCCTCGCGCAGGATCTCGCCGCCGCTCACCGGCGAGCGATAGGCGATCATCGCGCCGGCGCGCTCGGCGTCGCCGAGCAGCGCGAGCATCAGCGCATGACTGTCGACGATGCCCGTCGAGGGCGATTCGAGCGCGGCCACGCAGTGCAGCGAGGGTTCCAGCGCGCGCGCCTGGGCGGCGTCCAGGCGGTGCAGGTCGGTCACGCCGTTGGCGCGCGCGGCCGCCTCGATCGCGTCGAGCGCGTCGCGCTGCGCCGCGTCGGTCGCGACGATCAGCTTGCCGCAGCGCCGATGCGGCACGCCGCCGGCCTCGCAATAGGCATAGAGCTGCTGCTTGCCCGCCACGCACAGACGCGCCTTCAGCGAACCGGCCGCGTAATAGATCCCGGCGTGGATCACCTCGCTGTTGCGCGAGCTGGTGCCGGTGCCGATCATCGCTTCCGACTCGACGATCACCGTCTCCCAGCCGCGCCGCGCGCAGGCGCGCGCCACCGCGAGGCCCACCACGCCGGCGCCGATCACCACGCACTCCACGCTGTCCGTCATCTGCTCGGTCTCCTGGCTCGATCGGTGCCGTGTTCGTCGCGCCGACCGGCGCGCGATCCGACACGACACGACATGAGGAAACCGCAGCATAGCGCAGCCTCGCCACCGGCTCGCCCGTGCATCGCGTCCCGCAAGCTTCGCGTCAGGAAGACGGCCGCGCCGGTTGCCGCGCGCCGGCAGGCTTCAGCCCGGCGCGATGTCGAGGAAGGTCAGCGGCATGCCCGAAGGCTGGCCCTGAAGCTCACCATCGCGCATCACCGGCCGGCCGCGCAGCACCGTCGAGATCGGCCAGCCGCGGCACCAGACGCCGTCGTACGGCGTCCAGCCCGAGACGCTGGCGATCCAGTCGTTGCCGATCATGCGGCGCGCGGCCAGGTCGACGATCGTCAGGTCGGCGTCGTAGCCCAGCGCGATGCGCCCCTTGCCCTCGATGCCGAACAGCCGCGCCGGCCCCGCGCTGGTCAGGTCGACCAGGCGCTGCAGGCTCAGGCGGCCGAGCGCGACGTGGTCGAGCATCAGCGGCAGCAGGGTCTGCACGCCGGTCATGCCGCTCGGCGAATCGGGATAGGGCCGCGCCTTCTCCTCGCGCGTGTGCGGCGCGTGATCGCTGCCGATCACGTCCACCACGCCGTCGCGCACCGCCTGCCACAGCGCCTCGCGATGGTAGGCGTCGCGCACCGGCGGATTCATCTGCGCGAGGCTGCCGAGCCGCTCGTAGCAGGCCGGCGCGTCGAGCGTCAGGTGGTGCGGCGTGACCTCGACGCTGACGCGCCGCTTGTGCTGCGCGAGAAAGGCCATCTCCTCGGCGGTGGTCACGTGCAGCACGTGCAGCTTGCGGCCCGTCTCGGCGGCCATGCCGACCACCCGGCGGGTCGCCAGCAAGGCGCTTTCCGGATCGCGCCAGCGCGGATGGTCGCGCACGTCGCGGCTGGCTTCCACCAGCGCGCGCCGCTCGCGCAGCCGCGCCTCGTCCTCGGCGTGCACGGCCATGCGGCGCCGGCCGTTGCGCACGATGCGGCGCAGCACGCTGTCCTCGTCGGCCAGCAGGTTGCCGAACGAGCTGCCCATGAACACCTTCACGCCGGCGCAGCCGGGCAGCGTCTCCAGCACCGCGAGCCGCTCGGCATTGAGCGCCGAGCCGCCGAGGTAGAAGGCGTGATCGCACCAGGCCCGGCCGCGCGCGAGCTGCAGCTTGTCGCGCAGGTCCGAGGCCTCCAGCGTGAGCGGCTGGGTGTTGGGCATCTCGAACACCGCCGTCACGCCGCCGAGCACGGCGCCGCGCGTGCCGGCCTCGAGCGTCTCCTTGTGGGTCAGGCCCGGGTCGCGGAAATGCACCTGGGTATCGATCACGCCCGGCAGCACGTGCAGGCCGTCGGCCGCGAGCCGCGTCTCGGCGCTCCAGCGCCGCGACAGCTCGCCGAGCGCGACGATCCGGCCGTCCAGGCAGGCGATGTCGATGCTGGCCTCGCCGCCCGGCGTGAGCACCGTGCCGCCCGTCACCAGCAGGTCGGCATGGCGCCGCGCGAGGCGAGCGTCGAATTCGTCCTGTTCGAGGGTGCCGCTCATGCCGCTCCCCCGCCTTGTCGCGTGATGCGCATCGGTCGCCTCAGAATTCGTTCTGGATGTGCTTGTAGCCATGCACGAGTTCGTTGTTGGTACGCGCGACGTCCTCGGAGAATTCGCTCGCGTCGGGCGTGACCTGCGGATAGGCCTCGAGATCCGTCTCGGGCCCGATGCGCTCGGTGGAGGGCACGTGGAAATGCGGCGGCAGCCGGCAGCCGTCCACCACCGCGTTGTAGCGCACCACGCAGCGGTCGCCCACCACGCAGTTGAACAGCACGCTGTTGAAGCCGATGAACACGCCGTCGCCGATCTCGCAGGGGCCATGCACGATGGCCCGGTGTGCGATCGAGGTGCGCTGGCCGATGCTCACGCGCGCGCCCGACTTCGAGTGGATCACCACGCCGTCCTGGATGTTCGAGTGCGCGCCGATCACGATCGGCTCGATATGGCCGTTCGCGTCGATCTCGTCGGCGCGGATCACCGCGTAAGGCCCGATGAAGACGTTCGCCTCGACGATCACCAGGCCGCAGAGCACGGCGGTCGGATCGACGAAGGCGTCGGGATGGATTCGCGGCAGGTCGCCGCGCGGGTTCTTGCGGATCATGTGCGTAAAGCTCAGCCCTTGTGCTTGTTGCGGGCGCCGCCCTGGCGCGCCTTGAAACGCGGATTGGTCTTGCAGATCACGTAGATGCGTCCGCGGCGGCGCACCACCTGGCAGTTGCGATCGCGTTTTTTCGCTTCCTTCAGCGAGGACAGAACTTGCATGTCTCGGGCTCCGTTGGATGAGAGGGTGGGCTCAGTAGGCCGGCGCCGGCGCGACCGGCGCTGGATTGGCGATCCGCTCGCCGCGCGCGAGCCGCGCCAGCAGCGCGGGATCGCGCCATTCCCCGAGGATCGCCGGGGAAAATTCGATGTCCCGAAGATCGATCGGTCCCATCCTCGGGTTCACGGCGTCGGCGCGAAAGCATTGCGCGTAGCCGGTCTCGGTCTCGTGGACGATCACCGAGTGCAGTTGCACGTCGGCCTCGCCATTGGCCATGTCGGTCGCGTCGAGCAGCGTGTCGATCAGGCGGAACAACAGGCGCGAGAACTGCTCGGCGCTCGGCGAGACGGGCAGCAGCACCCAGCGCTCGGAATGGCGGCGCATCGCGGCGAGGTAGTCGGCATCGTCGTCGCGCCAGAGCGCGACCGCGTGGTCGAAGCCGTCGATCAGCTCGCGCACCTCGTGCTTGAGCAGGCCGAAGTCGTAGATCATCTGGCCGTGGTCGAACGCGTGGGCCTCGAGCAGCAGTTCGACGCGATAGGAATGGCCATGCACCGAGCTTGCGCAGCGCCGCGTGGTGCAGCCGCGCACGATATGCGCGCTCTCGAAGCGGAACAGCTTGCGGATCAGCATCGTGCGCCCTGGGTCGCGAAGCGGGTGCGGTGCCGGCCACCGGCGCTGTCGTCGGCGCGGGCTTCCGGATCCGCCTCCAGGGCGGCTGCCGGTTCGAGGTCGAATTCATCGGCCGGCGCGCGACGCGCGCGTTCGCGCGGCACGGCCTCGGCGCCGAGTTCGCGCAGGGCCGATTCGGGCGAGCGCTGCAGCAGGCCGAGCGGCCGCGCGGAAGCCAGCAGGCGTGACTTCGCGCGGATCCGGGCGGATTCGGTCGCCGCGCCGTCGACGGCGGCCAGCAGACCGTTGAGCCGCGCCAGCGCGGCCGGTACGTTGAGGTCGTTGCGCAGCGCGGCCAGCACCGCCTCGTCGGGTTCCACCGCGGTGTCGACGCGGGTGTCGCGCGCCGCCGCCAGCACGTGGTAGCCGCGCGTGAGCGTGCGCCGCGCCGAGGACAGGCGCTGCAGGTTCCAGTTCAGCGGCTGCCGGTAGTGCACCGACAGCAGGGCGAGCCGGATCGCCTCGCCGGACGCGCGCTCGCGCAGCGCCCGCAGCGTCACCACGTTGCGCAGCGGCTTCGACATCTTCTGCCAGTTCACGGTCAGGAAGGCGTTGTGCAGCCAGGTCCGGCTCGGCGGCATGCCGTTCGCGCAGGCGAGCTGCGCGATCTCGTTCTCGTGATGCGGATGGATCAGGTCCTGGCCGCCGCCATGGATATCGATCTCGCGGCCCAGCTCGCGCTCCAGGATCGAGGTGCACTGCGCGTGCCAGCCGGGACGCCCGGCGCCCCAGGGGCTGGGCCATGCCGGAAAGCCATGCTCGGCCGGCTTCCAGAGCACGAAATCGAGCGGATGGCGCCGGCGCGGCGCGGGTTCGCCGCGCGCCAGCGCGATCATGTCCTCCACCGGGCGGCCGCAAAGCCGGCCATGACCGGGATACGAGGGCACGTGGAACAGCACGTGCCCGGCCTCGATGTAGGCATGGCCGCGTTCCAGCAGGCGCGCGGCCTGCTCGACCAGGCCCGCCACCTGCTCGCTCGCGCGAGGTTCGACGTCGGGCGCGAGCACGCCGAGCGCGTTGAGGTCCTCGCGCCAGGCGTCGCGATAACGCGCGGTGAAGGCCTCGACGGACTCGCCGGCGGCGAGCGCGGCCGCGTGGATGCGGTCGTCGACATCGGCCAGCCGGCCGACATGGAGCACGTCCGGGTAGTGCAGGCGCAGCAGCCGGGCGAGCACGTCGAACACCACCGCCGGTCGCGCGTTGCCCAGGTGCGCATGGTCGTGCAGGGTCGGGCCGCCGACATAGAGGGTCACTCGCCCCGGCACCGGCGTGCGCAGCGGCGACTTTTCGCGCGTGAGCGTGTTGTAGAGCTGGATCGGCGCGTTCATGCGGGCATCTCCCGTGGACGCGAAGCTTGCGCGGCTGCGCTTTCCGAGTCGGCATGCCTCGTCGTCATTTCGGAAAACGAAATAATTGTGCGAGCGGAATTCATGCCTACATGTCTCTGCAAGGATTGAGGTGGCCCGCACGGAATCGGTCCGGGAATGGACGCGCTGCCTCGGGCATGGCTGCCGGCGGGCGCATTGGATGCGGCACGTGCGGCGACAAAGACCGCCGGGCAAATGGCGTCTCGCTACGAACTCGACCGCGATGTGCCGGCGAGAGGCGATGTTACGATATAACGTATCAATTCACAAGCGGAGCACGGCAAGCGGCGCCCGGCCAGCCGAGCCTCGATCAATACATGGGAAACCAATCGACGGCATCGTCGGGCCTTACCTCGCCAAAGGAAGCAAAACCCGCCCGGCGCCGGCCGCTCAGCCCACCACGCCCGTCACCAGCAGCAGGTTGGTGCCGGTGATCACGGCGAACAGCAGCCAGGCGAACAGGCGCGCGGGCAGGCCGATCGCGTTGTCCTGCATCAGCCGGCGGTCGCTGACCGAGCGGATCAGCGGCCACATCGCGAACGGCAGTTGCAGGCTCAGCAGCACCTGGCTCCACACCAGCAGCTTGCCCACCGAGCCGTCGCCGAGCACCAGCACGCCGATCAGCGCCGGCACCAGGGCCAGCCCGCGCGTGATCAGGCGACGCTGGTAGCAGGGAATCTTCACTTGCAGGAAACCGTCCATGATCACCTGCCCGGCGATCGTGCCGGTCAGCGTCGAACTTTGCCCGGAAGCCAGCAGCGCGATGCCGAACAGGATCGCCGCGCCGCCGCCCACCAGCGGCGTGATCAGCTGGTAGGCCTGCTCGATGTCGGCCACGCCGGTATGCCCCGCCGCGTGGAAGGCCGAACCGGCCAGGATCAGGATCGCCGCGTTCACGCACATCGCCACCAGCAGCGACACCCAGGTATCGACGCGCACCATCGCCAGCGTGTCGCGGACCTGGCCGCGCTCGCCGCCGGTGACGCGGCGGGTCTGGACCACCGAGGAATGCAGGTAGAGGTTGTGCGGCATGATGGTCGCGCCGACGATGCCCAGCGCCAGCACGATCGCGTCCTTGCTGTCATGGCCCGGGTTGCCCGGCACCAGGCCCGCGGCCACCGCGTGCCAGTCGGGCGGCACCATCGCCACCTGCGCCACGAAGCAGAACGCCATGGTGCCGATCAGGCCCAGCACGATCGCCTCGATCTGCCGGAAGCCCTTGCCCTGCAGGCCCAGCACGATCACCGTGTCGAGCGCGGTCAGCACGATGCCCCAGGCCAGCGGCACGCCCAGCAGCAGCTTGAAGGCCAGCGCGCAGCCCAGCACCTCGGCGATGTCGCAGGCAATGATCGAGATCTCGGCGGTGACCCATTGCAGCCACTTGCCGAACGGGCCGTAGCGTTCGTAGCTGGCCTGCGCGAGGTCGCGCCCGGTCACCAGGCCGAGCCGCGCGGCCAGCATCTGCAGGAAGATCGCCGCCAGGCTCGAGAAGGCCACCACCCACAGCAGCGAATAGCCGAATTCGGAGCCGGCCTGGATGTCGGTCGCCCAGTTGCCCGGGTCCATGTAGCCGATCGCCACCAGCAGGCCGGGGCCGGCGAAGCGGCGCAGCTTCTGGGACCACGGCGCGCGGGCATCGATGGTGATGCTGCCCTTCACTTCGGCGGGACAGAACGGGGCGGTCGGAATGGTCGGCAGCGGCATCGGGGGCGGGCGAGAAAAAGGGGGCGGCACGGCGGAACCCGTGCATTGTACTGAGGCCGGAAAGATCCGGCCGGGATCGTGCGCCGCGAACCACGCCGCCCTATTCTCGTCCCCTCCTGGTGCCGCCAGGGGCGAGCCTGGGCCAAGCTCTCGAGCCACCGACGCGACGAGCCGGCCGCGCCGGCCCGGCCGGCAGCCCGCCTTCGCTCAAGCCGGCTGCTGCTGCGTGGTGCAGTGAATGCCCCCGCCGCCGGCCGCCACCCCGTCGATATCGAGCTGGATCACCTCGCGCCCCGGGAACAGGTCGGTCAGCACGTCGCGCGTGTTGCGGTCCGCCTTCGCATCGCCGAACTCGGGGGCGATCACGGCGCGATTGCAGACATAGAAGTTGATGTAGCCCGCCGCGAACTGGTCGTTCTCATACCGGGCGCGCACGCTGCCCGGCCCGGGCAGCGTCACCACCTTCAGCGGGCGGCCCTTCGCGTCGCTGGCCTTGCGCAGGATCGCCAGGTGGCGCTGGGTCACCGCGTGATCGTAGGATGACGGATCCGGGTCGAGCCCGGCCACCACCACGCCGGGGCTGGCGAAACGCGCATAGAAATCGGTATGGCCGTCGGTGATGTCCCGACCGGCGATGCCGGGCAGCCAGATGATCTTCCTGAGCCCGAGCAGCCGCGACAGCTCCGCCTCGCACCGCGCCTTGTCCAGGCCCGGATTGCGGTTGGCATTGAGCACGCAGCTCTCGGTGATGATGGCCGTGCCCTCGCCGTCCACCTCGATGCCGCCGCCCTCCAGCACCAGGCGCGTGGCGACGCGCGCCGCGCCGGCGCGATCGGCGACCAGGCCCGCCACTTCGGCATCCGCCTCGTGCTCCTGCTTGTTGCCCCAGCCGTTGAAGTTGAAGCCGACCGCGCCGAGCTGCCCGGCCGCGCCCTTGACGAACACCGGGCCGGTATCGCGCATCCAGAGATCGTCGATCTCGCAGGGCACCAGCTCGACCGAGGCGCCGCACAGACGCGCGGCGGTCTCCTGCTCCTGCTCGCGCACCAGCATCTTCACCGGCTCGTGCGCGGCGATCGCCCGCGCGATGCCCGCCAGGTTCTGCCTGGCCACCGGCAGCAGCCGGGCGCCCCAGATCGCCTCGCTGGGGCCGAAGGCCATCCAGGTGGCGGCATGCCGGTCGCCCTCGTCGGGCATCCGCCAGGCTTCGTCGCGGGCTTGCGCCGGCAGGCTGAAGGCGCCGCCCAGCGCGCCCGCGGCCAGCGCGCCGCTGGAGGCCAGCACACCGCGTTTCAGGAAATGGCGTCGTGTCGTCATCTCGAATTCCTCAATCAGATCGATGGAGCCTGTCGCGCCGGCGCGCAGCCGGGTCCGGATTCCGTCCCTTTCATGCCGCGCCTTCACGTTTGGCCGATGCGAGATTGTGCTGGCAGCCAGACTTGATGAAAAATGATGTTTATTGCCTCAATCAATCAACTTTCCTCATATCTCCATGCAACGCGTTCCTTCCCTGAAATTACTGATGGGCTTCGAGGCGGCCGCGCGCCTGGGCAACTTCTCGCGCGCCGCCGACGAGCTGCACCTGTCGCAATCGGCGATCAGCCACCAGATCCAGCAGCTCGAGGAACAGCTCGGGCAGCCGCTGTTCCGCCGCGTGGGCCGCGGCGTGGAGCTGACGGTGGCCGGCGAGGTGCTGCAGCGAAGCGTACAACGCTCGATGGACACGCTGCGCAGCGGGCTCGGCAGGATCGCCAGCTATCTCGATCCGGGGCTGGTGGTGCTGGTGTGTCCCGCGCCGCTGCTGCACGGCTGGCTGCAGCCGCGTCTCGAGCAGTTGCAGCAGGCGCTGCCCGAGCTGTGCCCGCTGCTCTCGACCGACGAGAGCGCGCGCTACGTCGACGAGATCGACGTCGACCTGACGATCGGCGCGCGCCCCATGCAGCAGCCCGGCCTGCTGGAGACGCCCTTGCTGCGCGACGAATGGGTGACGGTTTGCGCGAGCGGGCTGGCCCGGCAATTGAGCGGGGTGCCGCGCGCCGAGCATCATCGGCACGCGGGATTGATCTGCCTGGAGGAGAACCTGACCGACGAGCGCACCGCCGCGCTGTTGCGCGGGCCGTTGTCGGCCTACCGGATCAGGGCGATCTACGACGATCAGCGCCTGGTGCTGGATGCCGTGCGACGCGGGCGCGGCCTGGCCTGCGTATCGCGACTGGCGGCGCAGGACGAGATCGCGCGCGGCGCGCTGCGGGTGCTGGAGGATTACCCGCGCCTGCCCGGCACGACCTGGTGGTTGTCACGCGTGGCCGGGCCTTCGCGATCGCCGATCGTCGGGCAACTGCTCGACTGGCTGCTGGCGCAGGGCGACCCGGCGGGCGACGGGACCAACCCCGCCGCCTGAGCCAAGCCGCGCGCCGCGCGGCGCCGAACTCAGAGCTGCGCCTCGACGATCGCGCGACCACGAATCGCGCGCTCGACCAGTTGCTCGTCCTCGACCTTGCGGATCGCGTCGTCCAGCAAGCCCTCGGGCGCCTCGGTCACCAGCTTCAGCATGCCGGAGAAACCGCGTGCATCGAGCACCACCAGGGTCTCCATCGAATCGGCTCGGCTCACCAGCACGCGGCGCAGGGCCGGGCCGGCGCCGAAGCTGGCACACAGGGAAATCGTCTCGTCGCCGAGCGTGTAGTTGAAGTGCTTGATCATGGCGCACCGTCGCGGCAAGGGGCTGGTCGATGGGCGCGCGCCAGGGCCGGCATGCCGGCGCGTCGGGGCGCGCTGGCGGCGCCGCTCGACAGCTTCGACCGGTCACCGCTATCGGCATGCTAGGGGCCCTGGATTAAGGCGCGCTTAAGAGCCCGAAGGCCCCGGCCCACCCGAACCATCCGGCGCGGCACGGGCGGCCTTGCCCGCCTCGACGTCGCGCAAGCCGGCCACCGGCACGCGATGCCGGCGCGCGGTCAGGTCGGCGACGATCGACACGGCGATCTCGGGCGGCGTGCTGCCGCCCAGGTACAAGCCGATCGGCGCATGCAGGCGCGCGAGCTGCGCCTCGTCGAGATCGAACAGCCGCAGCCGCTCGCGGCGAGCCTCGCTGTTGCGGCGCGAGCCGATCGCGCCGACGTAGAAGGCCGGCGTGCGCAGCGCCTCGATCAGGGCCAGGTCGTCGAGCTTGGGATCATGGGTCAGCGCCAGCACGGCGGTGCGCGCATCGGGCCGCATCGCCAGCACGGTGTCGTCGGGCATGGTGCGCACCCGCGTGAGCCCGGGCAGCGGCGGCTCGGCGTAATCGTCGCGCGGGTCGCAGAGCGTGACCGCGTAACCGAGCGGCACCGCCATCGCGGCCACGTAACGGCTCAGCTCGCCCGCGCCGATCAGCAGCAGCCGCCAGGCCGGCCCGAACGGCGCGACCAGTCGCCGGCCGTCGAAGCTGGGCGCCGCCGCATCCCCTGCCACCTCCCCCAGCGTGGCGCGCCCGCTGGCGAGATCGAGCGTGCGCGTCACCACGCGCCCGGCGCGCAGCGCATCGAGCAGCGCGCCGAACCCGCTGGCCGGCGTGATCGCCTCGCGCACCAGCCGCAGCGTGCCGCCGCATGGCAGTCCGAAACGATGCGCCTCGTCGGCCAGCAGGCCGTATTCGAGCAGGGCCGGCAGCGGCCCGGGCGGGCCGTCGCGGCGCAGCGACTCGGCCAGCTCGTCCTCGATGCAGCCGCCCGATACCGAGCCGGCGATCCTCCCGTCGTCGCGCAGCGCCATGATCGCGCCGACCGGCCGCGGCGCCGATCCCCAGGTATGCACGACGGTATGCAGCCAGACCGCGTGGCCGGCCGCCAGCCAGGCGCCGGCCGTCTCCAGCACCTCGCGCTCGGCGCCGTGCCAGCCGGTGCCGTCCGAGCCGCCCGGCGCGAGGAAGGCCTCGAGCGCGTTCAATGCCCCGCTCCCTGCGCGCGGATCCGTGCCGAGGCCGCTTCCAGATCGCGCCAGGCCGGCTGGTCCGGCGCATATCGCTTGCGGATGTAGGCGGCGAGCTCGGCCATCTGGCGATCGTCGAATTCGTCGCGGAAGGCCGGCATGTAGCCGAGCGCGGCGGTGGCCGGCTGGGCGATGCCGTTTTGCAGCACGCGCAGCAGGTTGTCGGGATTGGCGTGGCTCACGCTGGTGTTGAGGCCCATCAGCGGGCGCACGCCGAAGTGGCCGACGCCGCCCGATTCCGCGTGGCAGACCGCGCAGGCCGCATCGAAGGCGCGCCGCCCGTTCTCCATGCCGAGCGTCGAGACCAGCTCCGCGCCGCCGGCGCGCGACGCGGCGGCGGCCGACACCGCCTGCGCGTCGACCGAGGGCGACAACGAGGCGAGGTAATGCGCGATCGCGCGCACGTCGCCCTCGGGCAGCTCGGCAAGCCCCGCCACCACCGGCGCCATCGGCCCGGCCGCCACGCCGTGCTCGGGCGAGAAGCCGGTGCGCAGGTAGCGGAACAGCGCGTCCTCGGTCCAGGGCACCGGCGCCGCGTGCGAGGCGGCGACCAGCGCCGGCGCGTCCCAGCCCTCGGCCTGGCCGCCGCTCAGGTAGGCGAACCCGCCCTTCTCGGCGCCCAGCGCGTTGCGCGGCGAATGGCAGGCGCTGCAATGGCCGGCGCCATCGACCAGGTACTTGCCGCGATTCCACTGCGCCGAGCGCGCCGGATCGGGCGCATAGGGCCTGTCGTCGTGATAGAGCCAGTTCCAGCCGGCCACCAGGCGCCGCTGGTTCATCGGGAACGGCAGGCGCGTGGGCGGCGGCGCCGCCTTCACCGCCGGCTGGGACATCAGGTAGGCATACAGCGCGAGCATGTCGGGCTCGCTGAGCCTGGCGAAGGCCGTGTACGGAAAGGCCGGGTAGAGATGATGGCCGTCGCGCGAGATGCCCTCGCGCATGGCGCGCGCGAAGGCCGGGTAGGACCAGCCGCCGATGCCGGTTTCCGCATCGGGCGTGAGATTGGTCGAGTAGATCGTGCCGAACGGCGTTTCGAGCGGGAAGCCGCCCGCGTTGGGCTTGCCGCCCGGCGCCGTGTGGCAGACCGCGCAGTCGCCGGCGATCGCCACCAGGCGGCCGCGCTCCAGCGTCTCGGCGCTCCACACCTGGGCGCCGCCCGCCGAGCCGGCCGGGATCGGCGCGATCGGCGCGGGGCCCGGCAGCATCGCGCCGGCCAGGCCGAT
>NZ_VWWC01000062.1:0-36276 GCF_011753175.1 Burkholderia sp. Cy-637
CACTTCGTCGATCACTTCTCAGCTAAACGAATCAGCGGCCAACTGCTCAGGCGCTCGACTCATCCAACCTTGCTTCCTCTTTCGTGCCGCGTTTCCGTTAGCGCGAAAGAGGCGTGATTCTAAGCAGCCCATCGCCTTCGTGCAAGCGTTTTCGCAAAGAAAATGCATGAAGGGCGCCGCTTGCGCGGCGCCCTTCATGGCAAGCCTTTGATCGCAAAAGGAAACACGCAAAAACGAGACGATCCACTCGTCGCCCGAAGCGCTCAGCGATGCTTGAACACCGGCTTGCGCTTCTCCACGAACGCCGCCATTCCCTCCTTCTGGTCCTCGGTGGCGAACGTCGAATGGAACAGGCGCCGCTCGAAAGTCACGCCTTCCGCCAGCGTCGTCTCGTACGCACGATTCACCGACTCCTTCACCATCATCACGGCCGGCAGGGAGAACTCGGAAATCGTCGCGGCCGCGGCCAGTGCATCGTCGAGCAGCGACGCCGCCGGCACCACGCGCGACACCAGCCCGGCCCGCTCAGCCTCCTCCGCCTCCATGAAGCGCGCGGTCAGGCACATGTCCATCGCCTTGGCCTTCGACACCGCGCGCGGCAGGCGCTGCGTGCCGCCCGCGCCCGGCATCACGCCGAGCCGAATCTCGGGCTGCCCGAACTTCGCCGTGTCGGCGGCGATGATGATGTCGCACATCATCGCCAGCTCACAGCCACCGCCCAGCGCGAACCCCGCCACCGCCGCGATGATCGGCTTGCGGATCTGCCGGATCGTCTCCCAGTTGCGCGTGATGTAGTCGCCCTTGTAGGCATCCATATAGGAGTAGTTCGCCATCATCCCGATGTCGGCGCCGGCCGCGAACGCCTTCTCGCTGCCGGTCAGCACGATCGCCCCGATCCCCTCGTCGGCGTCGAAGGCCTTCAGTGCCGCGCCGAGCTCGTCCATCAGCGCATCGTTGAGCGCGTTGAGCGCCTTCGGACGATGCAGCGTGATCAGGCCGACACGCCCCCGGGTCTCCACCAGGATGTTCTGGTAATCCATCGATTTCTCCTCGATCAAAGAAACGCCACTCACCGCGCACACGCGCGGAGAACAATGCTAACATTTAGCCGACCAACCGGTCGGTTAATTAATTGCGCCAGTACGACCGACTCCTCCACATCCCATCAGGCCGACGTCATGACCCACCCCTTGTTCTCGAAGCACGAAGCCACCTTGCAACAAGCGCTGTCAGCCATCGAAACCCGTGCCTACTGGAGCCCGTTCGCGGAAATGCCGAGTCCCAAAGTGTACGGGGAAAGCGCGGCAGCGGACGGCGAGGCGAGCTTCCGCGCCCAGCTCGACAAACCCTTCGAACTCGACCAACCGGCCTCGGGCGGCAAGCTCGGCGCCGAGGTGTCGCCGTTCGGCTTTCCGCTCGGGATCCGTTACCCGCAAGCCTCGCCCGACGAACTGATCGCGGCAGCCGCTGCCGCCCAGGCAGGATGGCGCGCCGCCGGACCGAGCGCCTGGATCGGCGTGAGCCTCGAGATCCTGGCCCGGCTCAACCGCGCCAGCTTCGAGATCGCCAATGCGGTGATGCATACCACCGGGCAAGCCTTCATGATGGCCTTCCAGGCCGGCGGCCCGCACGCCCAGGATCGCGCGCTGGAGGCCGTCGCCTACGCCTGGGACGCGCTGCGCCGAATTCCGGCCGAGGCGCACTGGGAAAAACCGCAAGGCAAGAACCCGCCGCTCGCGATGCACAAGCGCTACACGATCGTGCCGCGCGGCACCGGCCTGGTACTCGGTTGCTGCACCTTCCCGACCTGGAACGGCTACCCCGGCCTGTTCGCCGATCTCGCCACCGGCAACACGGTAATCGTCAAGCCTCACCCGGGCGCGATCCTGCCGCTCGCGATCACCGTGAGGATCGCCCGCGAAGTCCTGCGCGAGGCCGGCTTCGATCCGAACATCGTCACCCTGCTCGCCACCGATCCCGATGACGGCGCCCTGGTCCAGTCGCTGGCCGTGCGCCCCGAGATCCGCCTGATCGACTTCACCGGCAGCACCAGGAACGGCGACTGGCTGGAGCGTCATGCCCACCAGGCCCAGGTGTATACGGAGAAGGCCGGCGTCAACCAGATCGTGATCGACTCGACCGACGACCTGAAGGCAGCGGCACGCAATATCGCGTTCTCGCTCGCGCTCTATTCCGGCCAGATGTGCACCGCGCCGCAGAATATCTATGTGCCGCGCGACGGCATCCAGACGCCCGAGGGCCGCATCGGCTTCGACGAAGTCGCGCAGGCGATCGCCGGCGCAGTGCAGAAGCTGTGTGTCGATCCGGCGCGCGCGGTCGAGCTGCTGGGGGCGATCCAGAACGACGGCGTGACCACCCGCATCGACGAGGCACGCGGACTCGGCAAGATACTGGTCGACAGCCAGACACTCGAACATCCGGCATATCCGCAGGCCCGCGTACGCACACCGTTGCTGATCCAGCTGGACGCCAGCGAGCGCGGCAGCTACACGCGCGAGTGGTTCGGCCCGATCGCCTTCGTGATCGCCACCGATTCGACCGCGCAGTCGCTCGACCTGGCCGGCGGCATCGCGGCCGAGTGCGGCGCGCTCACGCTCTCGGTCTACAGCACGGACGAGAAGATCATCGACGGCGCCCACCAGGCGGCGATCCGCGGCGGCGTCGCCCTCTCGATCAACCTGACGGGCGGCGTGTTCGTGAACCAGTCCGCGGCGTTCTCGGATTTCCACGGCACCGGCGCGAACCCGGCCGCGAATGCGGCGCTGGCCGACACGGCCTTCGTCGCCAACCGCTTCCGGGTGGTGCAGAGCCGCGTGCACGTCGCGCCGCGCGCAGAAACCAGCGCCGCCTGAAACCGCACCCCCATAGATAGAAGAATTCCGCCGTCCAGCCGCATCCGGGCCGGTGCCAGCCACCGGCCATCCGCCTTACCGGAGGAGACACCCGATGCCGTATGACACGATCCGCCTCGCGTTCGACGCGGCCAGCCAGGTCGCGACGATCACGCTCAATCGTCCCGACAAGCTCAACAGCTTCACGCGCGCGATGCACGCCGAGCTAGCCGCGGCCATCGACGAAACCGAGGCCAGCCACGCGCGCGCGCTGATCCTCACCGGCGCCGGCCGCGGCTTCTGCGCCGGCCAGGATCTCGCCGACCTCGACTTCACGCCCGGCGCGCCAACCGACCTGGGCGCGCTGATCGACCAGCACTTCAATCCCCTCGTGCGTCGCCTGCAGGCGCTGCCGCTGCCCGTGATCGCCGCCGTCAACGGCATCGCGGCCGGCGCCGGCGCGAACCTCGCGCTCGCCTGCGACCTGGTGCTGGCCGCCAGATCGGCCAGCTTCATCCAGTCCTTCGTGAAGATCGGCCTGGTGCCCGACTCGGGCGGCACCTGGTTCCTGCCGCAGCGGGTCGGCTTCGCGCGGGCGCTCGGGCTCGCGCTGACGGGCGACAAGCTCGGCGCCGAGCAGGCCGCCGACTGGGGCATGATCTGGCGCGCCGTCGACGACGAGGCGCTGGCGGCCACCGCCACCACGCTGGCGACCGAACTCGCCCGCCAGCCGACCCGCGCGATCGCCGCCATCAAGCAAGCGATGCGCGCCGGCATGAGCCAGCCGCTCGACGCGCAGCTCGACCTCGAACGCGACCTGCAGCGCGAGCTCGGGCAGTCGCACGATTACGCGGAAGGCGTGGCCGCCTTCATCGCCAAGCGCGCACCGCGCTTCGAGGGGCGCTGAGATGGATGCAACCACGCCCGCCGCTGCCGATACCCCAGCCGAGGCCGGCGCCCTCGCCCGCGCCTCGGCCGACGCGATGTACGCCGCTGATGCCTGCACGCGCGCGCTCGGCATCGAACTCGTCGAGATCGGCCCCGGCCACGCGCGGATGCGCATGACGGTCCGGCCGGAATTCCTCAACGGCCATCACACCTGCCACGGCGGCCTGATCTTCACGCTGGCCGACTCGACCTTCGCGTTCGCCTGCAATTCGCGCAACCTGAACACGGTGGCGGCCGGCTGCTCGATCGAATTCCTGCGTCCCGTGTTCGAGAACGAGGTGCTGACGGCGGAGGCTGTCGAGCAGGCCCTGGCCGGCCGGCACGGCATCTACGATATCCGCGTGACGAACCGGGCCGGCGAAACGGTGGCGATGTTTCGCGGCAAGTCGGCCCGCATCGCCGGCAACGTGATCCCCTCTGACGGCCCCGGCACCTGAGCGGGCCGCGAGCCACCCGAGCGAACCACAATAAAGACGCATGGAGACATCGATGAACGCCCCCCTTCCGCTCGAGCCGATCGAGACCGCCAGTCGCGACGAACTCCAGGCGCTGCAGCTCGAACGCCTGAAATGGTCACTCGGCCACGCCTACCAGCACTCGCCCGTCTATCGCCGCAAGTTCGACGAGGCCGGCGTGCATCCCGACCAGTTGACGACGCTCGCCGATCTCTCGCGCTTCCCGTTCACGACCAAGAGCGACCTGCGCGACAACTACCCGTTCGGCATGTTCGCGGTGCCGCAGGAGCGGATCTCGCGGATCCACGCCTCATCGGGCACCACCGGCAAGCCGACCGTGGTCGGCTACACCGCGCGCGACATCGACACCTGGGCCAACCTGGTGGCGCGCTCGATCCGCGCGGCGGGCGCGCGCCGAGGCGACAAGGTGCATGTCAGCTACGGCTACGGCCTGTTCACGGGCGGCCTGGGCGCGCATTACGGCGCCGAGCGCGCGGGGCTGACGGTGATTCCCTTCGGCGGCGGCCAGACCGAGAAGCAGGTGCAGCTGATCCAGGACTTCCGGCCCGACATCATCATGGTCACGCCCAGCTACATGCTGTCGATCGCCGACGAGATGGAACGGCAGGGGCTGGACCCGCGCGCCTCGTCGCTACGGATCGGCATCTTCGGCGCGGAGCCCTGGACCAACGAGATGCGCGCGGCGATCGAGCAGCGCATGGGCATCGACGCGGTCGACATCTATGGCCTGTCGGAGGTGATCGGCCCGGGCGTCGCCTCGGAATGCGCCGCAACCAAGGACGGCCCGACCATCTGGGAAGATCACTTCTACCCCGAGATCATCGATCCGCTGACGGGCGAGGTCCTGCCCGACGGCGAGCTCGGCGAACTGGTGTTCACTTCGCTGACCAAGGAGGCGCTGCCGATCGTGCGCTACCGCACGCGCGACCTGAGCCGGCTGTTGCCCGGCACGGCGCGCGGCATGCGGCGCATGGAGAAGATCACCGGTCGCTCGGACGACATGATGATCATCCGCGGCGTGAACGTGTTCCCGACGCAGATCGAGGAGCAGTTGCTCAAGCAGGCCGTGCTGGCGCCGCATTACCAGATCGTGCTGACCCGGGAAGGGCCGCTCGACGTGATGACGCTGAACGTCGAGCCCTGCCCGCACCGGAATGCGGCCACGACCCTGCTCGACGCGGCCGGCCAGGCGCTGGCCTACGACATCAAGGCCCTGATCGGCGTCACGGCGATCGTCAAGGTGCTGCCGGTCAACGGCATCGAGCGTTCGGTGGGGAAGGCGCGGCGCGTGGTGGACAAGCGCCGCTGAAGGAAGGGATATCGCCGGGGTTCACGCAGGACGGGGGCCGGCGCCCCCGCATTGCTCAGGAATTCGGCAGCAGCAGCCACATCCGCCCGACCTGCTTCATCCGGCCGGCCAGGTCGCCCGCATCGTCGCCGAGCCCCCAGAAGTAGTCGGCGCGCACGCCGCCCTTGATCGCCGAGCCCGTGTCCTGCGCGAACACCAGCCGGTTCATCGGCGTATTGGTGAGCGGCCGCGTGGTCTGCAGGAATACCGGCGTGCCCAGCGGAATGAAGGAAGGATCGACGGCGATCGAGCGCTCCGCCGTGAGCGGCACGCCGAGCGCGCCGATCGGGCCGTCCGCGCCGCCGTTCGGCGCGCCTTCGCTGGACGGCATCTCGCGGAAGAACACGAAGCGCGGATTGGTGTCGAGCAGGGCGTCCACGCGCGAGGGATTGGCGCGCGCCCAGGCCTTGATGCCCTGCATGGTGGCCTGCCCGGCGCTCAACTCGCCGCGATCGAGCAGCCATTTGCCGATCGAGCGATAGGGCTGGTTGTTGGTGCCGCCGAAACCGACCCGCATCACGCTGCCGTCGTCCATCACCACGCGCCCCGAGCCCTGCACCTGCAGGAAGAAGGCTTCGATCGGATCGTCGACCCACACCAATTCGTTGCCGTTCAGCACGCCCGAGCGCTCGAGCTGGGCGCGTGCCGGCATGGCGCCGCCCGCCCGATAGCCGGCCGGCCAGCGATACAGCGCGGTCTGGTAGGGCCCGCGCCGCACGCGCGAGCCGCGCAGCAGCGGCTCGTAATAGCCGGTCACCAGGCCATCGAGCGTGCCGTCGGTATTGGAGAACTGATAGGGCGTGAAATACGTCTCGAAGAAGCTGCGCGCGCCGGTGATGTCGAGATCGTCGATCCGCTCGGCGGCCTCGCAGGCGCGGCGCCAGTTGGCGGCGCGCGCGAGCCGCGTGCAGTTCTGGCGCAGCGCGATGGTCGCGCCGATCAGGGTATCGTCGTCCCAGCCCGGCACCTGCCGCCAGGCCACCGGCGTGAGCCGCTCGGCGGCCACCTGGCCCGGCACGATGGGCGCGCCGGTGGGCGGCTTCGCGGCATGCCGCACCGGGGCGCTGCCGCAGGCGGCCAGCAGCGCCGCCGTCGCGATCGCGGCGGCCCAGGCGGCCAGCCGCGGCCCGAACCGCCTACAATGTTCGTACTTGATGGAAACCGCCATGTCTGATCTGTTCGACGAATACCCG
The DNA here is from genome assembly GCF_011753175.1 of Burkholderia sp. Cy-637. Classification (NCBI taxonomy): domain Bacteria; kingdom Pseudomonadati; phylum Pseudomonadota; class Betaproteobacteria; order Burkholderiales; family Burkholderiaceae; genus Burkholderia; species Burkholderia sp. Cy-637. Next base: position 6,818 of record NZ_VWWC01000062.1, read on the forward strand.
ATGCTGATCTTCGCGCTGGAATCGCTGCTGGCGCTCGGCCTGCTGATCTTCATCGTGCTCTGGACCGCATCCGGCAAGAAGAAGGCCCGCTCGCGCCCCGACGATCCGCCGCGCCGCCCGTAAGCACGCCGCGCCGCGCCCTCAGTGCAGCGTGCGCGGCATGTGCAGCGCGAATTCGGCGACCGGCGCCTCGAAGCGCTCGCCGTCCTCGGCCACGCAGAAATACGCGCCGCGCATGGTGCCCACGGGCGTGGCGATCACCGCCCAGCTGGTGTACTCGAATTGCTCGCCCGGCTTGAGCAGCGGCTGGTGGCCGACCACGCCGAGTCCCTTCACTTCCTGGACCTTCTGTTCGCTGTCCGTGATGACCCAGTGCCGCGCGATCAACTGCGAGGCCACCTGACCGGTGTTGACGATCGTCAGCGTGTACGCGAATGCGTATTGACGGCGTTCCGGGTCGGATTGTTCCGGCAGATACGCCGTTTTCACCGACACGCTGAATTCATACTGGCTCATGGCAATCCCGCTTCGAAGGTCGACCGGCGCCCACGATCCGGCGCCGCGCGGGCAGCCGCCTGGGCGACCCGCACTGGTTCGGCATTCTGCTTGATGCGGCCCCCGCCCGCAACCGCGCGGCCTGCCGGGGCCGCCCGCGGCGGTAGAATGGCGCTTTTGCATAAGCACGTCCCCCTACCGCCATGACGCAATTCCGTATCGCTCCCAGCATCCTGTCGGCCGACTTCGCCCGTCTCGGCGAGGAAGTCCGCAACGTGGTCGCCGCCGGCGCCGACTGGATCCACTTCGACGTGATGGACAACCATTACGTCCCGAACCTGACGATCGGCCCGCTGGTCTGCGAGGCGATCCGCCCGCACGTGCAGGTGCCGATCGACGTGCACCTGATGGTGCGCCCGGTCGACCGGATCGTCCCCGATTTCGCCAAGGCCGGCGCCAACGTGATCAGCTTCCACCCGGAAGGCTCGGATCACATCGACCGCACCCTGTCGCTGATCAGGGACCACGGCTGCAAGGCCGGCCTGGTGTTCAACCCGGCCACGCCGCTGCACTACCTCGACCACGTGATGGATCGCCTCGACCTGATCCTGATCATGTCGGTGAACCCGGGCTTCGGCGGCCAGTCCTTCATTCCCGAGGCGCTGCGCAAGATCCGCGAGGCGCGCGCCAAGATCGACGCCTATCGCGAGCGCACCGGCCGCGAGATCCACCTGGAAGTGGACGGCGGCGTGAAGGTCGACAACATCGCCGAGATCGCGGCAGCCGGCGCGGACACCTTCGTGGCCGGCTCGGCGATCTTCGGCAAGCCCGACTACAAGGCGGTGATCGACGAGATGCGCACGGCCCTGGCCGGCGTCGCGAAGGGCTGAGGCGATGAGCGCGTCGATCCGTTTCGCCTCGCCGCGGCTGGCTGCCGCCCTGATCGATCTCGACGGCACCATGATCGATACCGTCGACGACTTCACGGCCGCCCTCAACGCGATGCTGGCGCGGATCGGCGCGCCCGGCACGCAGCGCGACGAGGTCATGCACTACGTCGGCAAGGGCTCGGAAAACCTGATCGCCCAGGTGCTCAAGCCGCGCCTGGCCGAAGCCGAGGCGCAGGCGCGCTTCGACGAGGCGCTGGCGATCTACCAGGCCGAGTACGCCACCATCAACGGCCGCCACACGCGGCTCTACCCCGACGTCGAGGCCGGCCTGGCCGCGATGCGCGCGGCCGGCCTGGCGCTGGCCTGCGTCACCAACAAGCCGTATCGCTTCGCGCTCGAGTTGCTCGCGCAGTACCGGCTCGACGGCTATTTCGGCGTGGTGCTCGGCGGCGACAGCCTGCCCCGCAAGAAGCCCGATCCGCTGCCGATGCTGACCGCCTGCCAGCGGCTGGACGTCGAACCGGCGCTGGCGGTGGCGATCGGCGACTCCGAAAACGACGCGCTGGCGGGCCGCGCGGCGGGCCTGGCGACGCTGACGGTGCCCTATGGCTACAACCACGGCAAAGCTATACAAACGATAAATTCGGATGGTATAGTCGATTCGCTGCTCGAGGCGGCGCAGGTCATTACCGCGCACAACGCCGTCGAGCGAACCCTCTGATTTATTCTTCCATCCGCATGTTTCTGAACAAAAAACGGAGTCTGAGCAGCATCGACCGGGGAGCCTGGCCCTGGCGTCGCTGGTCGCGCTAACCTCGCTCCCGAGGTTCGCCGAAGCCTGTCTTCGGCATCCGTTTTTTGTTTTGCTGCGCGATTCGCGCCTCGTCACTCGATTGTCCATGCCCTGCCCTCGCCCCGAACGCCTCGCGTCCGGGCGCCGGGAACGCGCATCGGTCGCTCGCACGACGATGGTGCAAGCCGGTCAGGCCCTGACCGCAACCCGCCCCCGGCCCGCCGCGCAGCGACCGCGATTCTCCCGGCATGCCCTGCCGCTCGTCCCCACAGGACCGGAACATGACTGAACTCGAATTCCAATCGCTCGCGAATCAAGGCTACAACCGCATCCCGCTGATCGCGGAAGCGCTCGCCGACCTCGAAACCCCGCTCTCGCTGTACCTCAAGCTGGCGCAGTCCGAGCGCGGCGGCGCCAATTCCTTCCTGCTCGAATCGGTGGTCGGCGGCGAACGCTTCGGCCGCTACTCGTTCATCGGCCTGCCGGCCCGCACCCTGGTGCGCACCAGCAAGGGCGTCTCCGAGGTGGTCACCGACGGGAAGGTGGTGGAGACGCACGAAGGCGACCCGTTCACCTTCATCGAGCAATTCCAGGCACGTTTCAAGGTGGCCCAGCGCCCCGGCCTGCCGCGCTTCTGCGGCGGCCTGGCCGGCTACTTCGGCTACGACGCGGTGCGCTACATCGAGAAGAAGCTGGCCGACACGGCACCGCCCGACGACCTGCACCTGCCCGACATCCAACTGCTGCTGAGCGAGGAAGTCGCCGTGATCGACAACCTGGCCGGCAAGCTCTACCTGATCATCTACGCCGACCCGTCGCGCCCCGAGGCCTATCCGCGCGCCAAGCAGCGCCTGCGCGAGCTCAAGCAGCGCCTGCACTCGACGGTGCAACCGCCGGTGACCTCGCCGAGCGTGCGCACCGAAACCTTCCGCGAATTCAAGAAGGACGACTACCTGGCCGCCGTGCTCAAGGCCAAGGAATACATCGCCGAGGGCGAGCTGATGCAGATCCAGGTCGGCCAGCGCCTGACCAAGCCCTATCGCGACAATCCCCTCTCGCTGTACCGCGCGCTGCGTTCGCTGAACCCCTCGCCGTACATGTACTACTACAACTTCGGCGAATTCCACGTGGTGGGCGCCTCGCCCGAGATCCTGGTGCGCCAGGAAAAGCGCGGCGAGGACCAGATCGTCACGATCCGCCCGCTGGCCGGCACGCGCACGCGCGGCAACACGCCGGAGCGCGACGCCGCGCTCGCCACCGAGCTGCTCAACGACCCGAAGGAAATCGCCGAGCACGTGATGCTGATCGACCTGGCGCGCAACGACGTGGGCCGCATCGCCACCACCGGCTCGGTCGCCGTGACCGACAAGATGGTGATCGAGAAGTACTCGCACGTGCAGCACATCGTCAGCTCGGTGGAAGGCAAGCTCAAGCCCGGCATGACCAACTACGACGTGCTGCGCGCCACCTTCCCGGCCGGCACGCTGTCGGGCGCGCCCAAGGTGCGCGCCATGGAGCTGATCGACGAGCTCGAGCCGGTCAAGCGCGGCCTGTACGGCGGCGCGGTCGGCTACCTGTCGTTCTCGGGCGAGATGGACCTGGCCATCGCGATCCGCACCGGCCTGATCCACAACGGCAATCTCTACGTGCAGGCCGCGGCCGGCGTGGTGGCCGACTCGGTGCCCGAATCCGAATGGCAGGAAACCGAGAACAAGGCGCGCGCCGTGCTGCGTGCGGCGGAACAGGTGCAGGACGGCCTCGACAGCGACTTCTGAACGGAGACTGACCATGCTGCTGATGATCGACAACTACGATTCGTTTACCTACAACCTGGTCCAGTACTTCGGCGAACTCGGCGAAGACGTGCGGACCTATCGCAACGACGAGATCACGCTCGCGCAGATCGCCGAGCTCGATCCCGAGGCGATCTGCCTGTCGCCTGGCCCGAGCAACCCGCAGCACGCGGGCATCACGCTCGAGGTGCTGCGCGAGTTCGCGGGCAAGAAGCCGATCCTGGGCGTGTGCCTCGGCCACCAGGCGATCGGCGAGGCCTTCGGCGGCCGCGTGATCCGCGCCAAGACCATCATGCACGGCAAGGTGAGCCGCATCGAGACCGACGGCCGCGGCGTGTTCGCCGACCTGCCCCGGCACTTCGACGTGACGCGCTACCACTCGCTGGCGATCGAGCGCGAGACGCTGCCCGAGTGCCTGGAGATCTCGGCCTGGACCGAGGACGGGGAGATCATGGGCGTGCGCCACAAGACGCTGCCGATCGAGGGCGTGCAGTTCCACCCCGAATCGATTCTCTCCGAGCACGGCCACGCGCAGTTGCAGAACTTCCTGAAGCAGGCGCGCGCGAGCGCGGCCCAACCGGCATGAGCGGGGATGCGATGACGATTACCCCGCAGGAAGCGCTGCAGCGCACGATCGAGCACCGCGAGATCTTCCACGACGAGATGCTGCACCTGATGCGGATGATCATGCGGGGCGACATGTCGCCCGTGATGGCCGCCGCGATCATCACCGGCCTGCGCGTGAAGAAGGAGACGATCGGCGAGATCGCCGCGGCCGCCACCGTGATGCGCGAATTCGCGCGCCACGTCGAGGTGGCCGACAACTCGAACTTCGTCGATATCGTCGGCACCGGCGGCGACGGCTCGCACACCTTCAATATCTCGACCGCGACCATGTTCGTGTCGGCCGCGGCCGGCGCCAAGGTGGCCAAGCACGGCAACCGCAGCGTCTCGAGCAAGTCAGGCAGCGCCGACGTGCTCGACGCGCTCGGCGTCAACATCGATCTCGCTCCCGAACAGGTGGCGGCCTCCATCGAGGCCACCGGGATGGGCTTCATGTACGCGCCGAACCATCATCCGGCGATGAAGAACATCGCGCCAGTGCGCCGCGAGCTCGGCGTGCGGACCCTGTTCAACATCCTCGGGCCGCTGACCAACCCGGCCGGCGCGCCCAACCAGCTGATGGGCGTGTTCCACCCCGACCTGGTCGGCATCCAGGTACGCGTGATGCAGCGGCTCGGCGCCGAGCACGTGCTGGTGGTCTACGGCAAGGACGGCATGGACGAGGTCTCGCTCGGCGCGGCCACCCTGGTGGGCGAGCTGCGCGACGGCAAGGTCACCGAATACGAGATCCATCCCGAGGATTTCGGCCTGCAGATGGTGTCGAACCGCACGCTGAAGGTCGAGAATGCCGACGAGTCGCGCGTGATGCTGCTCGAGGCGCTCGACAACAAGCCCGGCGTGGCGCGCGAGATCGTCACGCTGAACGCGGGCACCGCGCTCTACGCGGCCAATATCGCGCCCTCGATCGCCGAGGGCATCGGTCTCGCGCGCGAGGCCATCGCCAGCGGCGCGGCGCGCGCCAAGGTCGACGAGCTGGTACGCTTCACCAGTCAGTTTCCGCGCTGAACCCCTGCGTGCCGACCGGCCAGCCGGTCGGCCAATCCACCCGGATCCCGGTCCGAACCCCATTCCGTCGGATTTGCCATGAGTGACATCCTCAACCGAATCATCGGCGTCAAGCGCGAGGAAATCGCCGCCGCGCTGCAGAGCACGCCGCTCGAAGCCCTCAAGCTGGAAGCCGAAACCCGCGATCTGCGCGACTTCGTCGGCGCGCTGCGCGCCAGGCACGCGGCCGGCCAGTCCGCCGTGATCGCCGAGGTGAAGAAGGCCAGCCCCTCCAAGGGCGTGCTGCGCGAGCATTTCGTGCCGGCCGAGATCGCCGCCTCGTATGCGCAGCACGGCGCGGCCTGCCTGTCGGTGCTGACCGACGAGCAGTTCTTCCAGGGCAGCGCGCGTTATCTCGAGGAAGCCCGCGCGGCCTGCGAGCTGCCGGTGCTGCGCAAGGACTTCATCGTCGACGCCTACCAGGTGCTCGAAGCGCGTGCGATGGGCGCCGACGCGATCCTGCTGATCGCCGCCGCGCTCGACACGCCGCAGATGCAGGACCTGGAAGCCTATGCGCATTCGCTGGGCCTGGCGGTGCTGGTCGAGGTGCATGACCGCGACGAGATGAACGAGGCGCTCACGCTGAAGACGCCGCTGATCGGCATCAACAACCGCAACCTGCGCACTTTCGAGACCACCATCGAGACCACGCTGGGCATGCTCGACATGGTGCCGGCCGATCGCATCGTGGTGACCGAATCGGGCATCCTCGCGCGCGCCGACGTGGAACGCATGAAGGCGGCCGACGTGCACTGCTTCCTGGTCGGCGAGGCCTTCATGCGCGCCGAGCAACCGGGCGAGGAACTCGCCCGGATGTTCTTCTGACGCGTATCGCGATGGCCATCGAAACCGAAATCAAGCTGGCGCTGCCGGCCGGCGCGCAGGGCGCGGCCCGCAGCGCGCTGGACGCCTGCGCCGGCGCGGCGGGCCGCGAGATCCATCTCGCCAACGTCTATTACGACACGCCCGACCTCGCCCTGGCACGGGCCAAGAGCGCCATTCGCGTGCGCCTCGCGCCGCAAGGCTGGCTGCAGACCTTCAAGACGGTCGGTTCGGCCGAACAGGGCCTGCACACGCGCCACGAATGGGAGCTGCCGGTAGCCGGCGATGCGCTGGAGATCGACGCGCTGCTGGCCGTCTGCGACGTGCCGGCCGCGGCCGACGCGCTGCGCGCGGCCGCGCCGCGGCTGGTCGCGCTGTTCCGCACCGATTTCGCGCGCACGCTCTGGCGCATCGTCCGTGACGGCAGCACCGTCGAGGCGGGGCTCGATCTCGGCGAGATCATCGCCGAGATGGACGGCGACACGCGTCGCGCGCCGATCCGCGAGATCGAACTCGAATTGATCGAGGGCGACGAGGCCGTGCTGCACACGCTCGCGAACGAACTCAAGGCCGCGCTGCCGGGCCTCGCGCCCGACGACCAGAGCAAGGCGCAGCGCGGCTACCGCCTGCGCGACGCCTGAACCATGGCGAGCCGTTCCCCCTCCCGCGCCAAGCCGGGCGCCGTCTCGCAAGCGTCATTGTTCGACGAACCGGCCACGTCCACGCCCGGCGACACCGAAACCGCCGCGATCGCGGCGGATGTCGGCGCCGGCGCGGCACCGGCGGCGCTGCCGCTCGAGGCGCAGTTCGAGGCCCTGCCCACCGCATGGCGCGAGCTGCTCGCGCCCTTCGTGTCGAGCGACGCCTACGCCCCGCTGTGCCGCTTCGTCGACGCCGAACGCGCGGCCGGCAAGACGATCTACCCGGCCGACGTGTTCCGCGCGCTGCGCCTGACCTCGCCCGACGAGGTCCGCGTGGTGATCCTCGGCCAGGACCCGTATCATGGCGACGATCGCGGCACGCCGCAGGCTCACGGCCTGGCCTTCTCGGTGCCGCCGGCGGTACGCCCACCGCCTTCGCTGCGCAATATCTTCAAGGAAATCGCCGCGAACTTCGGGCACGACACGCCGAAGCACGGTTGTCTCGACTCCTGGGCGCGCCAGGGCGTGCTGCTGCTCAATACCGTACTGACGGTCGAGCAAGGCGCGGCCGCGAGCCACGCGAAACGCGGCTGGGAGCCCTGCACCGATACGCTGATCCGCGAACTGGCGCGCCGCCATCGCGCCCTGGTGTTCATGCTGTGGGGCGCGCACGCGCAGGCCAAGCGCGCGCTGTTCGATACCAGCGCGCATTGTGTGCTCGAGTCGCCGCATCCCTCGCCGCTGTCCGCGCACCGCGGCTTCCTCGGCAACCGGCATTTCGCGCTGGCCAACGACTACCTGACCGAGCACGGCAAGGCACCGATCGACTGGCGGCTACCCGCCGAGGCCGTCACGCTGGCCTGAAGCCGGGCCACGCCCGATCCGCCCGCCGCAAACGAAACAGCCCGACCGGCCTATGCCGATCGGGCTGTTTTCATTCGAGGCAGCAGCCGAAGCGCGCGCCGGGGGGGGCGCGGCGCACGCTCCGGAAAGCCGCCTCAGGCTGCCGCGGCGATCGCTTCGCGGGCTGCCGCCAGCGCGGCCGTTTCCGCGTCCGGGCCCATGTTCAGGCCTTCGGCGTGGATGAAGTTGACGTCGGTCATGCCCAGGAAGCCCAGGAAGGTCTTCAGGTACGGCGTCTGCGTGTCGTTCGGCGTGCCGAGGTACTTGCCTCCGCGGGCCGAGACCACGAACACTTTCTTGCCCGTGACCAGGCCTTCCGGGCCGTTCGCGGTGTAACGGAAGGTCACGCCGGCGCGGGCGATCCAGTCGAAATAGGTCTTCAGCTGCGAGGAGATGCCGAAGTTGTAGAGCGGTGCGGCGATCACGACGATGTCGGCGGCCTGCAGTTCGGCGACCAGTTCGTCGCTCTTCGCGACGATCGCGTTCTGCTCGGCGCTGCGTTGTTCGGCCGGCGTGAAGAAGGCGCCGAGCACGGCGTCGTCGAGGTGCGGCTGCGCGTTCGCGAGCAGGTTGCGCACCACCACCTTGGCGCCCGGGTTGGACTGGGCCAGCTTGGCGGTCAGTTCGTCGGACAGTTGGGTCGAGCGGGCGCCTTGCGAGCGGGCGGCGGAATTGATTTGCAGGATGGTCGTCATGTCGGGCTCCGTTGGGTTTGCGCTGGAAGCAGCGCGAGTGGGGCCCATTGTGCGGATCCCCCCCGACATGAAAAAGCGGGCCGCCGGCGACGGATTGTTGCAACAGCGGGACAATCCGCCGCGACCCATCGCCGGTTTACCGTGCTACAGCCCGAGCCAGGCGTTCTGCCAGGCACGCCGCGCGGCCGGCTTGTCGGCCGCCGCCAGCTTGTAGCGCACCACGTCGGGCGCGTCGAGCCGCAGCGTGGTGGTGCGCAACTCGTCGCGGCGGAAGGCATGGGCTTCGACCCTGTCACCAGGGCGGTAGCGCGCCAGCAGCCCCTCCAGGTTACTGCCCGTCACGCGCAAACCGTCCAGCGCGACCAGCACGTCGCCGGCCGACAGCCCGGCCCGATGCGCGGCACCGCCTTCGTGCACCACCGCCAGCGTGCAATCGCCGCCACCGCGTACGCGCGCACCGATCGAGGGTTTCGCGCCGGGGCCCGCCTCGGGCGAGAGCGACACGCCGAACGGCTCGAACAGCTCGGCCAGCGGCAGGTCGCGCGTGCCCGAGACGGCATCGTCGAACAAGCGGCCCAGGTCGACGCCGGTCGCCTCGACGATCAGCGCGGCCACCTCGCCCTCGGCCACGCCTCGCGGCTGGCCTTGATAGAAGTCGCGGCCGTAGCGCGTCCAGAGCAGGCGCATCAGGTCGTCCAGCGACTTGCGATTGCGCGTCGCGGCGCGAATCGCCAGGTCGAAGCTCAGCGCCACCAGCGAACCCTTGGTGTAGTAGCTGACGATCGCATTCGAGGCGTTCTCGTCCTGGCGGTAGTACTTGACCCAGGCATCGAACGAGCTTTCCGCCACGCTCTGTCTGGTGCGGCCCGCGCCGCGCAGCACGCCGCCGACGGTGCGGCCCAGCGCGGCCAGGTATTCCTCGCGGCTCATCAGGCCGCTGCGCACCAGCATCAGGTCGTCGTAGTAGGAGGTGAAGCCCTCGAACAGCCACAGCAGCGAGGTGTAGTTCTCCTGCTTCAGGTCGTAGGGCACGAAGGCGGCCGGCTTGATCCGCTTCACGTTCCAGGTGTGGAAATACTCGTGGCTGCACAGGCCCAGGTAGGTGCGGTAGCCCTCGCTGGTTTCCGGGCGGCCCTTCACCGGCAGGTCGGTGCGGTTGCAGATCAGCGCCGTCGAGGCACGATGCTCGAGGCCGCCGTAACCGTCGCTGACGGCCTGCGTCATGAACACGTAGCGCGCCATCGGCGCCTTCTTCGTGCGTGGCTCGAACAGCGCGATCTGCGCCTCGCAGACGCGCTTCAGGTCCGCGCACAGACGCTCCATGTCGAGCCGCGCGACGCGGCCGGCGATCACCACGTCGTGCGGCACGCCATGCGCGTCGAAGCTCGCCAGCGCGAATTCGCCGAGCGTGACGGGATGGTCGATCAGTTCGTCGTAGTTGTCGGCCTCGTAGTCGCCGAACGCGTAGCGCCGCGTGCCGCGCGCCTCGCGCAGCGCCGTCGCCACGCGCCAGCGGCGCGCCGTCTCGCCCTCGGGCTTGCCGATCGCCACCACGCAGGGCGCCGCCTCCTGCCCTTCGACGGCCAGGAACACGCTGGTGCCGTTGAAGAAGCCGCCGGTATCGTCGAGATGCGCGGCGCGCACCGAGAGGTCCCAGGCATAGACCTCGTAGCGCAGCGTCAGCGGCCCCTCGACCGGCGCGGCCTGCCAGCTGTGCTTGTCGGCCTTGGCGATGCGGACCTTGCGGCCGGCCTCGTTGAAGGCGCGCAGCGTGACGATGTTGCGCGCGAATTCCCGCACCATGTAGCTGCCCGGGATCCACACCGGCAGCATGAAGCGCTGGCCGGCCGGGTCCGGCTCGGCGACGCTCAGCGTGACTTCGAACAGGTGGGCGGCGGGGTCCTTGGGGACGATGGAATAGCGGATCGGGGTCATCGGGGGCATCGGCAAAGGTTGGCGAAACGGGCCGGCAACAAAACGGTTCGTGAAGCGGGCTGTGAAGCAGGTTGTGCAGCGGGTTGTGAAGCGGGTTCGAGATGCGAAAAAGGCGCCAGACGAATGCCGGCGCCTCTTGCTGGTTCGGGCGATCAGGCCCGGCGCGTCACTTGACGGCGGCCAGCGCGCTGTTGAGCTGGTCGGCGGATACCGCGCCCGGCAGGCGCGTGCCGTCCGCCAGGATGATGGTGGGCGTGCCCGTCACGTTCAGGCCGCGGCCCAGCGCCAGGTTCTTGTCGAGCGCAGAGGTATCGCAGTTGCCGGCGCCGCTCGGCGGCTGGTGGCCGACCATCCAGTTCTCCCAGCTCTTGGCGCGATCCGAGGCGCACCAGATCGCCTTCGACTTGACCGTCGAATCGGGCGTCAGCACCGGGTAGAGGAAGGTATAGACGGTGATGTTGTCCATCGACTGCAGCGTCGATTCGAAGCGCTTGCAGTAGGGGCAGTTCGGATCCGAGAACACCGCGATCTTGCGCGCGCCGTTGCCCTTCACGTACTTGATCGCGTTGTTGAGCGGCAGGCTGGCGAAATCGACCTTGTTGATCTCGGCCATGCGCGCCTCGGTCAGGTTCTTGCGCGTCTTGGTGTCGACCAGGTCGCCGAGCAGGACGTAATCGCCCGCCGCGTCGCTGTAGACGATTTGCGACCCGAGATTCACTTCGTAGAGGCCCGGGATCGGCGACTTCTCGATGCTCTTGACGGTCGCGTCGCCCAGGCGCGCCTGCAGCGTGGTCTTCAGCTTGTCGGTGGTCTGGTCAGCCTGCGCGGTGCATCCCAGCGTGGCGGCGGCGGTCGCCAGCACGAGCGCGGCGATGCGGACTGTGGTTTTCATTCACTCTTCCTTGGGGGTCTGTCGGAGCACGTCCGTTAGTGTACGACGGTGGGCGAACCCTGTCCGACAGGCCTGCGCCGGATTGGTTCGTCACGAAATCAGGATCGGAATCGGCTCGCGGCGCCGGTGATGGCTGCGCACCGGCGCCGCGAGCCAGCCGCGGCGGCGCTCAGCCGAGCGCCGAGGCGACCAGCCAGCGCTTGACGAAGGGCTGCGCGCCGACCAGCGCCATGCCGGTGTTGCGGGCCACGCGCGCCAGCGTGCCGGGCAGCGCGAACAGCCGCTGCAGGCCGTCGGTGGCCGCCATCAGCGCGCGGATGTCCTCGCGGCGCGAGCGCTCGTAGCGGCGCAGCAGCACGGTGTCGCCCAGATCGCGGAAGGCTTCGCGCGAGGCAACGGCATCGGCCAGCGCGGCCACGTCGCGCAACCCGAGATTCATGCCCTGCCCGGCCAGCGGGTGGATCAGGTGGGCGGCATCGCCGACCAGGGCCACGCGCGGCGCGATCAGCCGGTCGACGGTCTGCAGCGCCAGCGGGAAACCCTGGGCCGGCGTCACGCAATCGAGCGCGCCGAGCTGGCGATGCGTGACGCGTTCGACCTCGGCCGCCAGTTGCGCCGGATCGAGCGCCAGCAGTTCGTCGGCATGCGCCGTGTGCGCCGACCAGACCAGCGAGACGTGGCCGTCGGGCAGCGGCAGCAGGGCGACGATCTCGCCGTCGCGGAACCACTGCCAGGCGGTTTCGCGGTGCGGCTCGGCGGCCTTGAAATTGGCGACCACGCCGGTCTGGCGATAGTCGCGCCGCTTGACCTTGGCGCCCATCTGGGAACGCACCCAGGAATGCGCGCCGTCGGCACCCACCACCAGGTCGGCCGAGATCACCTCGCCGTTGGCGAGCGACAGCGTGGCGCGCTCGGGCGTGATGTCGAGCCCCTGGGCACGCGTGTCGATCCAGCTCAGGTTCGGCTGGAAGCGCAGCGCCGCATCCAGCGCCCGCTCGACCAGCGAGGATTCGCCGATCCAGGCCAGTTGCGGCACCGCGGCCTGGAAGGCCGAGAAATGCAGCTCCGCCTGGGCGTCGCCGTAGACGCGCATGTCGTAGACGGGCGCGAGCCGCGTGTGCTCGAGCGCCTGCCAGACGCGCAGGCGTTCGAGCAGGGCCTGGGAGCTGGCCGACAACGCGTAGACGCGCGCGTCGAACGCCGTGTCGGCCGCGCGCGGCGCGGCGGGCTGCGCGAGCAGCGCCGTCTTGAGGCCGGCCTGGGTCATGGCGAGCGCCGCGGTCTTGCCGACAAGGCCGCCGCCGACCACGGCCACGTCGAAGGTCTGAGGATGGGCAGTCATGGCGCGCATTATAGCTGCGGGGCCGTTTTTTCCATGTGGCACGGGCTTGCGGAAGATCAGCGCGAACCGGGGTTCGGCGGCGATCTCCAGCGACTCGCCGAGGCTGCGGGACGACCGCGCCGAGCGGCACGACCAAGCGCGGCATGGCAGCGGAGAAAACTGTCGCGTGCGACCGACACGGACAAACCCTGCCCGTGATCGCCACCCGGGTTCCGCGGCCCTTGCCGCCGCGCTCGATCGCCAGTCCGACGCCCCCTTCCGGCACTGAACGAGCCGGCGCTTGGGCGCTGCGAATCCACCGTGCCGAGCTTCCCGCCCCCGCCTTTTTCGCGCCCTCCACAAGTCGCGGCGATCCGAACCCATTTCATCCGTAACCGCCCCCGCGATCGCCCCGTGAGGCACGGCCCGCAAGCATTACAGCCCACACGTTTCCTTACAAACGCATACCGCTTGTCATGCCCGGCGCCGCTACAGTCGGCTCCATTGATGAACCAAAGGGAAACGCCATCATGAAACTCAAACGCATCGCCCTCCTCGCCTCGCTCGCCGTGCTGCTCGGCTCCACTCTCGGCGGCTGCATCGTGGTGCCGGACGGCGGCTACCACCACCATCGCGACTACTATCGCTACTGATCCGCCGCGCGCGAGTCCGGGCGATTCCGGGCTTGCGTGAAATCGTCCATGGCGTGCTATTGTTGATTCGTCGGCCCCGCGTATCACCGGTGACGGAAAGCGACTCTCAACCCCATCTCGAGCATGGCCATGAGCGACGTACACCCCAACCTCACCCAACACGACCGCGTCGAGCTGCTGTGCTGGCTCACCGTCGGAAATCTCGGCGCGTTCTACCTGAACGAATCGTGGCCTGCGGCATCCTTCCAGGTGCAGGCCGCGCACAAGTGGCTCGACCGCCACCTGCGCGAGGCCGATTGGCTCTGCATCGCCAAGCTCGCCGCCGTCGCGCTCGACATCGCCAGGAAGCACGGCGACTTCGTCGAGAAGGCCTGGGCGCGCGACGCCGTCGAGGAAATCATCGATACCGAGGAGCTCGACACGCAGTCGCGGCTCGTCGCGCTGGTGATGGAAGACTGCCGAGCGGCGCTGGCCGACCGACGCGTCGCCGACTGACGGGCGGCGCGCTCGCCAGGAACGGCGAATTCCCGGGGCGGCGACGCTCCGGTCGTTCGACCGCCGGCGCAGCCTGTCGATGCTGGCGTCCGCGGCTCCCGCCGTAACCGGGCTTGCCCTCGCCTCGCCCGCCCCTGGTCGGCAGGTGCCCCGCCACCGCGCCGCCGTTTCCGTGCCGCGCAGGCGCCGCCGTCCCTCCCGCTTGAAATCCCCCGATCCGAACGCGATACAATTGCGCCTTTCGCGGGCAGCATCCGCGCGAAACCGCCGGCTCCAGCGCCCGGTCGCGCCGCCTGCCGCCCCGCCCCGGTTCCGTCTTGCGCGGCCGATCGGCCCGAAGCTGCCGGGCGCGCCCCGCGCGAGCACACAACATCTGATCCAGAAAGGTTTCCCATGAGCCTCAAATGCGGCATCGTCGGCCTGCCGAACGTCGGCAAGTCCACCCTGTTCAACGCGCTGACCAAGGCCGGCATCGCCGCCGAGAACTACCCGTTCTGCACCATCGAGCCGAACGTCGGCATCGTCGAGGTGCCGGATGCGCGCCTGAAGGCGATCTCGGCGATCGTCAATCCCGAGCGGATCGTGCCGGCGGTGGTCGAGTTCGTCGACATCGCGGGCCTGGTGGCCGGCGCCAGCAAGGGCGAAGGCCTCGGCAACCAGTTCCTCGCCAACATCCGCGAAACCGACGCGATCACCCACGTGGTGCGCTGCTTCGAGGACGAGAACGTGATCCACGTGGCCGGCCGCGTGAACCCGCTCGACGACATCGAGGTGATCAACACCGAGCTGGCGCTGGCCGACCTGGGCACCGTCGAGAAGGCGCTCACGCGCTACTCGAAGGCCGCCAAGTCGGGCAACGACAAGGAAGCGGTCAAGCTGGCCGCCGCGCTCGAGAAGGTGCGCGCCCACCTCGACCAGGGCAAGGCCGTGCGCGGCCTGGACCTGTCCGAGGACGAGCTCGCGATCCTCAAGCCGTTCTGCCTGATCACCGCCAAGCCGGCGATGTACGTGGCCAACGTCAAGGACGACGGCTTCGAGAACAATCCTCACCTGGACGCCGTGCGCAAGTACGCCGAGGCCGAGAAGTCGCCGGTGGTGGCGGTGTGCGCCGCGATCGAGGCCGAGATCGCCGATCTCGACGATGCCGACAAGGAAGCCTTCCTGGCCGACATGGGCATGGACGAGCCGGGCCTGGACCGCGTGATCCGCGCCGGCTTCAAGCTGCTCGGCCTGCAGACCTATTTCACCGCCGGCGTGAAGGAAGTGCGCGCCTGGACCATCCATATCGGCGACACCGCCCCGCAGGCGGCCGGCGTGATCCACACCGATTTCGAGCGCGGCTTCATCCGCGCGCAGACCATCGGCTACGAGGACTACATCGCCTACAAGGGCGAGCAGGGCGCGAAGGAAGCCGGCAAGATGCGCGCCGAAGGCAAGGAATACGTGGTGCACGACGGCGACGTGATGAACTTCCTGTTCAACGTCTGAGGCATGGTAGAAATCTGACGATTTATCCTGACCGCGGGAGCGGTCGAATTCGACGAGCGCTCCAGTCGACCCGCGAAATCCAGGGTATTTCGGATCAGGCAGAGGCATCTGCATCCAACCGTGGAGCCGCCTCTCTCCACTACGGAGTCCATAGTCGGCTGTTGGTCGCGATCGAGGCCACCAGCGGGGAGTCGACATGAGCGAAAAGCCCGTGTCTCTCGCCCCAGTCCCGGAAGGCTACGCCAACTGGCTGGGTGAGTTGAAGAGCCGCATTCATCGTGCCCAGCAACGGGCAGCACTGGCCGTCAACCGGGAACTGGTGCTGCTCTACTGGCAAATTGGCCGTGACATCCTGCAACGGCAAGCAGAGCAGGGTTGGGGGGCCAAGGTCATCGAACGGCTGGCGCACGATCTCCGAACGGCCTTCCCCGATATGAAGGGATTCTCCCGCGCGAACCTGATGTACATGCGCTCGTTCGCCGATGCCTGGCCGGACGCGACAATTGTCCAACAGGCTGTTGGACAATTGCCCTGGGGCCACAACCTGGTATTGCTGGCCAGGCTGAAACAACCTGAGCAACGACTCGCTTACGCTCGACGAGCCATCGAGCAAGGCTGGTCGCGTGCCACGCTGGAAATCCATATCGAATCCCGCCTGTTGGAGCGGGAGGGCCAGGCAATCACCAACTTCGCCGATCGTCTAGCCGCGCCGGGGACCGACCTGGCACGGCAGTCCCTCAAGGATCCTTACCTTTTCGATTTCCTGGATATCGGCCAGGAGGCCAACGAACGCGAAATCGAGGCGGCACTGGTCAAGCACATCACCCAGTTTCTTCTCGAGTTGGGCGCAGGCTTTGCCTTTGTCGGCCGCCAGGTTCATCTGGAAGTTGGCGGTGATGATTTCTTCATCGACCTGCTGTTCTACCACCTCAAGCTGCACTGCTATGTAGTGGTCGAGCTGAAAGCCGAGAAGTTCAAACCGGAGCACCTTGGTCAACTGAGTTTCTACCTGACCGCCATGGATATGCAGGTCAAGGCAGAGCAGGATAATCCGACCATCGGCCTGCTGCTGTGCAAGAGTAAAAACACCGTGGTGGCTGAATATGCGCTTCGCGACAAGACTCAGCCCATCGGCGTGGCGGAATACCAATTGATCGAATCCCTGCCTGCGGAACTGCAAACCAGCCTGCCCAGCATCGAGCAGATCGAGCGTGAGCTAGGTGGTGGGCAAGATTAAGTACTCCATCGCCAACACGCCCCCGAGGAAACTGCAAGGAGCCCAGCCGTGAACGACCAGAACGAGCGCGACAGCCTGCTGACGGCACGCGACATCCTTCGTGAATTCGTCGCCGAGCGCGGCTGGTCCAGGTTTCACACGCCGAAGAACCTCGCCACGGCCTTGAGCGTCGAGGCGAGCGAATTGCTCGAGCCGTTCCAGTGGCTGAATTCGGGCGAGGCCGCCGAACTCGGCGAAGCCGGCCTGCAGGCGGTGCGCCACGAGATGGCCGATGTGCTGGCCTACCTGGTCCAGCTCGCCGATCAGCTGGACATTGACCTGCGCGCGGCCTTCCTGGAAAAGATGGTGATCAATCGCCAGAAATACCCGGCGGAGAAGGTATTCGGCGATTCACGCAAGTATTCCGACTACGAAGACGACCACGGCAACTCAGCGCCGCCTGCCTGAAAACCCCGCCGCGCTTCATCGCGCCCTCACCTCAAGACACCCCCTCGAACCGCGCCAGGATCCGCAGATCCTCGCCGACTCGCTCGACATCATGGAAGCGCAGCTTCACGCGCGACTCCAGCGAGACCGGCGCGCTGAGCTCGAACATCGCCGCCGCATCGGCGCCCAGCAGGCTCGGCGCGACATAGACCAGCAACTCGTCCACCAGCCCCGCGCGCAGCAGCGCCCCGCTCAGCGTGCGCCCCGCCTCCACGTGCAGTTCGTTGTCGCCGCGCCCGCCCAGCTCGGCCAGCACGGCGGCCAGGTCGACCGAGCCGCGCGCGTTGGCCAGCGACACCACCTCGGCGCCACGCGCGCGCAGCGCATCGGCACGCGCGCGCGCCGGCGCATCGAGTTCGCCGCAGAACACCAGTGGAGGCGCACCGGCCATCAGCCGCGCCTCGTGCGGCAGGTCGAGCCGGCCGTCGATCAGCACGCACCGCGGCTGGCGCGGCGTGTCGATGCCGCGCACGTTCAGTTGCGGATCGTCGCCGCGCACCGTGCCGATGCCGGTCAGGATCGAGCAGGCCCGCGCGCGCCAGGCATGGCCGTCGGCACGCGCGGCGGCGCCGGTGATCCACTGGCTCGCGCCGTCGGGCAGCGCGCTGCGGCCGTCGAGCGAGGCGGCCATCTTCATGCGCACCCAGGGCCGAGCGCGCGTCATGCGCGACACGAAGCCGATATTGAGCTCGCGCGCCTCATCCTCGAGCACGCCGCCGCGCACCTCGATGCCGGCCTCGCGCAGCATCGCGTAACCACGCCCCGATACCTGGGGGTTGGGGTCTTCCATCGCCGCCACCACGGTGGCGATGCCCGCCTCGACCAGCCCCTTCGCGCAAGGCGGCGTGCGGCCGTAATGGCTGCACGGCTCGAGCGTCACGTAGGCGGTCGCCCCGCGCAGCTCATGGCCGCGAGCGAGCGCATCCTTCATCGCGCGCACCTCGGCGTGGTCGTGGCCGGCCGGCTGGGTGTAGCCCTCGCCGATCAGGATCCCCTGCTTGACGATCACGCAGCCGACCCGCGGATTCGGCGTGGTCGTATACAGCCCCCGCGCCGCCAGCTCCAGCGCCCTGGCCATCCAGGCGCGATCGAGCGCCTCGCGCGAGGCATCGTCGTGGACCTCGATACTGCGCAGCGCGCCGTTCATCGCAGCGTCTCCGCGAGCCGGAAGCCCATCGCGTAGATGTCGCGCTGGTAGCGTCCGTGGCGGCGCGCGCAGCGCGCCAGGTCGCCGAAGCGCGTGAAGCTGCCGCCGCGCGCGACGCGGTAGGCACCCTGGGTCAGGGCGAGATCGTCGTCGATCGCATCGCCGCCGGGATAGGCGCGGTAGTCGTCGGCGACGTATTCCTCGACATTGCCGCCCAGGTCGTCGATGCCGAACACGCTGCGGCCGGCCGGAAAGATGCCGACCGGGGTGGTACTCAGCGGGCCCGCCTCGACCGTGTTCGCGGCGGCCGGATCGAACGCGTCGCCCCAGGGATATTCGCGCGCCGCGCCGCCGGCCGCCGCGTATTCCCATTCGGCCTCGCTCGGCAGCCGGAACGCGCGCCCGGTCTTCCGCGCGAGCCAGCGCGCATAGTGGTCGGCCGCCTCGGCCGACACCGACCACACCGGATGATTCGAGCGTTCGGCCGGATAGACGCCGAAGGCCCAGGAACTCGGCAGCTTGGTCGAGCCGGTGTCCTCGAGGAACAGGCGGTATTCGAGGTTGCTGACCGGATAGCGCATCAGCGCATAGGAGGCCAGCTCGACGGTGTGGGCCGGGCACTCCTTCGCGATCCACGGCTCGATCACGCCGACCCGCTCCCACTCGGCCAGCACGCGCCCGAGCTCGGCGGGATCGAGGCCGATCCTCGCCCGCGCCGCCTCGATGCGCCGCATCACCGGCTCGAGCGGACGAATGCGCGGATCGCCGAGCAGGCCGAGCAAGGCGCCCGCCGCATGACGGCGCGCGAACGGCTGGGCGGGATCCTCGACGATCTCGACCAGGCAGGGCGCGCCGGCGCCCAGCAGGTCCTCGTGGCCGGCGAGCAGCGCGGCCGGCGTGCGCGCGACGAAGGTTTCGGGCAGGCCCATTGCCTCGCGATCGGTGAGGCGGTTCGGATTGTCAGCCAACGTGATGGTCATGGTCGGTAGCAGTCGATTGCAGGATCGGATGGGCAAATCGCGCGCGGCGCGGCAGCCGTCGCGCGCTCGGACGAAAGGCCGGCCGGCGGCCGCCGCAGCGGGCTCCGGCCGGGCCGGCTTCAGCGCGGGATCGCCGGCACGCGGTAGACCTGGCCGTCGTAGGAGCTGGCGAGGAAATGCCGCGACAGGGGATCGAAGCTCAGCGAGGACACGCCCGCCGTGCTCACGCGCGCATCGAAGCTCCAGCGGCGCTCGACGCGGTCGTAGATCGCCACGCGCCCGTAGTAGCTGCCGGTGGCGATGTAACGACCGTCGCCGCTCGCGCTCACGCACTTGATCGAATGCGTGTGCGGCGTATCGATCAGCTCGACTTGCTGGTCGGGCGACCAGATCCGCAGCTTGAGATCGCGGCTGATCGAGGCGAAGTAGCCCTCGCCGAGGCCAGCGCAGCCATTGGCGATCTTGTCGTGCGCATCGGGCAGCGTGGCGACGATCTCCAGCGTCGAGCAGCGCACCCAGGTCGCCGAGGCATCGGCCGCCACCGAGAACAGCAGGTCGCCCGAGCGCGCCACGCCCTTCACCGCGTTCGGATGCAGCGGCAGGTCGCGCACGTGCCGCACCTTGTCGCCCTCGATGCGCAGCACGATGCCCTCGCCGGTATAGGCGCCGACGATCGCATGCGTCACCCCCTCGTGCTCGAAGCTGGCCGCGCAGTTGAGCGGCGAGCGGTGCTGGTAGAGCTCGCGCCCGCTGCGCGCGTCGAACAGCTTGCCGAGCTGGCCGCCCGTCAACACCACGTCGCCCGCCACCGTCAGGAAGTTGCAGAGGCTGTGCGTGTTCGCGTGCTCCACGCCGTCGACGCGCACCACGCCCGCGTCGCCGATGGTCCAGACCTTGCCGTCGATCGCGATCGCCGCGTTGGCGCCATGGGTCGGCGCGATCTCGCTGCTGTCCCAGCGCGAAAGCTTCCAGTTGTAGCGGCGGTAGGTGGAATGGAAGGTCGAGAACACGATGTGGTCGTCGCCCTCGAACGAGCAGGAGCGCGGCCAGACCTCGGGCGGCAGTTGCGTGCCGCCGCTGGCCTCGGGCATGCCCGAGCCGACCTTCCACAGCCGCATGGTGCGGTCGTAGGACAGCGACACCAGCAGGCCGCGCCGGCCGTCGAGCACCAGGCGCTTCACGCCGGCGTCGTGCGCCTTGAGCGTGGCGCGCCGATCGCCGTCGATCATGATGATCTCGCCTTCGTCGTTGCCGGCGAAGATGCGGCTGTCCGGGGCGATCACGATGGTGTCGGTCTCGATGCCGTTCAGGTCGACGTCGCCCACCAGGCCGCCGGTGGCGAGCGACCAGCGCTTGATGGTGCCGTCGTCGCTCGACGAGACCAGCTCGTCGGCATCGCTCATCCACTCGACCGAGATCACGTCGGCGGCATGCCCCGCGAAGGTCTGCACCAGCCGGCCGGAGAAGTCATAGACGCGCACGCGATGGTCGCGCGAAGCGGTCGCCACCAGCGGCTTGGACGGATGGAACACGCTCATCTCGACGTCGTCCTCCTGGTCGGCGAACACCGCGACCAGGCGCAGGTTCGGCACGGTCCACAGACGCGCGGTGTAGTCGGACGAGGAGGTCACCACGTAGTCGCCGTTCGGCGAGAACGCGCCCTGGTTGGCGAGATGGTCGTGCATCGCGCGCGCCAGCGGCTGCTGCGTCTTCGCGTCCCACAGGATCACCTGGTTGTCGTAGCCGGCCGTCAGCACGTATTGGTCGCGATGGGCGGCGATGCCGCTGATCGGGCTGCGATGGGCAATCATTGCATTTCTCCGTTGAGCTTGATGGCATGCCGGTGCTGGGTCGCCTTCGCATGCAGGTAGCCGAAGTTGACGCTGTTGGCGAACACGCCGGTCGACTTCACCTGGCGCACCTTGATGCCGTGATCGGTCAGTTGCGCGGTCTTGTCGGGGTTGTTGGTGACCAGCGAGACCTCGCCGACGCCGAGCGCCGTGAGCATCTGGGCCGCCACGCGGAAGTCGCGCAGGTCGTCGGGGAAGTTGAGCGCGCGATTGGCCGCGAAGGTGTCGAGCCCCTGCGAGATCTGCAGGCGATACGCGTCGAGCTTGTTGTAGAGCCCGATGCCGCGCCCTTCCTGGCGCAGGTAGAGCAGGATGCCGCCGCGCTCGCCGAACAGCGCGACCGACTCGTCGAGCTGCTCGCCGCAATCGCAGCGCGCGGAGCCGAACACGTCGCCCGTCAGGCATTCGGAATGCAGGCGTACCAGCGGCGCCTCGCCGATCTTGCCGAACACCAGCGCGATATGCTCGGCGCCGTCGCAAAGACCGTTGAAGGTCACCATCTCGGTTTCAAATGCCGTCGCGCTCGAACGCGGACGAATCGGCACCTTGATGCGTGTGCGGATGCTCACGCCGGAATGATCATCGGATTGATTCATGGCTCGGCCTCTCAGGTTCAGGAGATGCGCGCGCATCGGCAGAGACGCTAGCGGGCTGCCATGCCTTGCCGATTTGCGCAGAGTCTGGACGAATGGGGCGGATCGGTCCGCCTCTGGAATATCAGGGCTTGCAAACCAGGCCGGTCTGCAGGCAGTTGTTCTGGAACACGTCCCAGAAACCAGGCGGGTGGGTGGCGATATCGTCGGCACCGAGCAGCGGCTTTTGCCATTCGAAGTGGCTAAAACCCGCCTCGGCGATCGCGCTTTCGTAATCGGCGCGGCTCCAGCGGTAGAAGCTGAACGGGCTGGGCGGCTCGGTGACGAACTCGGCATCGTGGCGATGGCCGGGGCCCCAGGGGCGCTCGTTGAGCACGTTCACGCCGTATTTCGCGAAATTGCCCTTGGCCAGCGAGAAATCGGGATCGACGGTATAGGCCACCAGCTTGCCGTCCGGCTTCAGGCTCGCGCGCACCACCTTGAACATCTTGCGCAGGTTCTCGACCGAATCCGCGTAATTGAAGAGCCAGGCGGCATTGACCAGGTCGAATTGCCCGAGCGGCTCCATGTTCGCCACGTCGCGCACGTGGAATTCGAGCGGATCGCCGTATTTGCGCGATTCCTCGCGGGCCAGGTCGATCATCTTCTCGGAGATATCCACGCCGACCACGCCGGCCGCGCCGCGCCGGTAGATTTCGCGCCCGAAAAAACCGAATCCGCAAGCCAGATCCAGCACCGACTTGCCGGAAACATCACCAATCATGTGGAAAATCGTGCGGACCTCGATGGCCCGCTGCGCGGCGGATTGCGTGAAATCCTCAAACAATCCGCCAATCGAATCGTATCGAGCTGTCGTACTCATTCGTAACCTTTCCATATCAACGGAATCACTATCGATGGGTCAATCGGCTGCCTATCCAGATTTATCGATATTCGCCTCCTCCTTATCGAGCAGATTCATGATTCGGCATGTACGCCATGAATAAGCATGACAAAATGCCGCCGCATTCCCTCGAAATGGTTTGGAATTTGACTTAATTCATTCAATGAAAGCGGATTGTATCTAAGCGAATCGGTCCCATGAAATTCTTTGGATGCATCGCCATCATTCATTTCGAGAATTTTTTACAGCCTGTCACACTTTCACTATTCGTCAGACGGATTTGCTGAATCAGATTCACGGGTGCATGCACGCATCGGCATGAGATACCGGATCGAGGCATCGCAAGCCGCCCATTCGCGATATCAATTCGCCTTATTTTTTACTTTCACGCGAAACACATAACAAAAAGCATGCAACGCAAATATCCGATTCAGGATCCGAAATAATTCGGGAATGAAAAAATCCCGTGCAATACCTCGCACGGGATCGGCAATTCAATTCGGAACAGGAAAGCGGACGCGGCGGAAAATCCGGGAAAAATCGCCTGGAGCGGCGAGCCGGGAATCAGCGGTCGCGCACCACCCGCGCAATCACCTGGCGCAGCCAGCTGTGGGCGGGGTCGCCCTGCCGGCGCTGATGCCACATCTGCTGGAACTCGAAGGACTCCACCGGAAACGGCGGGTCGAACACGCACAGCCGCGTGTCGGCGCGCACCGCGTCGAGGTTGCGCCGCGCCACCGTCAGCACCAGGTCGGTATCGACGATCAGCTCGTTGGCCACGCCCCAGTGCGGCAGGATCACCGCGATGCGGCGCTCGGCGCGCAGTTGCGCGAGCGCGCGGTCGATCTCGTTGTCGGTGCCGGCGCGCATCGCCACCAGCGCATGCGGGCGCGCCAGCCAGGCCTCCAGGTCGAGCATGCGCGAGGCCGGCATGCTGGCCGCGTCGGCCAGGCAGGCGAAGGTCTCGACGAACAGCGTCTCGGTGTGCAGCTCGGTGGACGGCGGCGGGAACACGCCGAGCGCGAGGTCGACCTCGCCGTCCATCACCTGCATGCGCATCGCCTCGCGGGTCGCCTGGCTGACCACCAGCTCGATGCCCGGCGCGGTCGCGCGCAGCATGCGCACCAGCCTGGGCAGCACGATGCGCGCGCCGTAGTCGGACATCGACACGCGAAACACCCGCTGCGCCTGCGAGGGATCGAATTCGGGCGGCTCGAGCAGGGCGCCGAGCTGGTCCAGCGCATCCGACAACGGCTGCATCAGCTCGCTGGCGCGCGAGGTCAGCTCCAGGCCGCCGCCGCGCCGCACCAGCAGCGGGTCGTCGAAGATGTCGCGCAGATGCGCCAGCGCATGGCTGATCGCGGGCTGGCTCTTGTGCAGGCGCATGGCGGTGCGGGAGATGTGTTTCTCCGTCATCAAGGCCTGCAGGGTCACCAGCAGGTTGAGGTCGATCCGCTTTAGATTATTCATGATTTGAATTACCGGGATAATTACTACGAATTTTCATTCAGATTATTAATATAAGAGAATCGGCCCGAACACAACCACCGCGTGATGAACGAACGATGCCGACCTCTCTTTCGCTCTCGACCGCCACCCTCGCCTGCGCTGCCCTGGTGGCCGGCGCCCTGGTGCCGTTGCAGGCGGGCAGCAACGCCGCGCTGGGCCGCGCGCTCGGCCATCCGCTGTGGGCCACCGTCGCCTCCCTGCTGGTGAGCCTGCTGTGCGTGCTGCCCGCGCTGTTCGTGATGCACGCGCATGCGCCGCTGCTCGGCCGCGCGACGCAACTGCCGGTGTGGATCTGGTTCGGCGGCATCGCCGGCGTGATCTACATCACCTCGGCCCTGGTGCTGACGCCGCGCCTGGGCGCGACCACCTTCATCGTCAGCGTGATCGCGGGCCAGATGCTGACCTCGCTGCTGATCGACAACTACGGGCTGATGGGGCTGCCCGTGAAGCCCGCCAATCCCGGGCGAGTGGCCGGCGTGCTGCTGATCTTCGCCGGCATGCTGCTGGTGCAGTGGTTCACCCCCGCGCCAGCGCCGCGGCCGGCCGACGGCCAAGCCGGCGCGGGCGCCGGCACCAGCGCCGAGGCCAGCCCTCATGCCGCCCGCGAGATCGAGCCGAGCGCGCATCCCCACACCTGATCCGGCCTGCGGGCCGATTTCCGCGTAGTCGAGACACCCATGAAATCGTCGCAACTGATTCTTGCCGGCACCGCCATGGCGGTGGTGTTCGGCGGCCTGTTCCTGTGGCGCAGCGGCCGCGAGGCGGTCGCCAACGAGGCGCCGCCCCCTTCCCCCCCGATGAGCGTGACGGCCAGCGTGGTGCGCGCCGGCACCGCGCCCTCCACGCTCGACGCGATCGGCACCCTGCTGGCGGTGCGGCAGGTGATGCTCGCGCCCGAGGTGGCGGGCCGCGTCAC
This sequence comes from Burkholderia sp. Cy-637, assembly GCF_011753175.1. Taxonomy (NCBI): domain Bacteria; kingdom Pseudomonadati; phylum Pseudomonadota; class Betaproteobacteria; order Burkholderiales; family Burkholderiaceae; genus Burkholderia; species Burkholderia sp. Cy-637. Next base: position 31,903 of record NZ_VWWC01000062.1, read on the forward strand.
CGCGATCCACTTCACGCCGGGCAGCCAGGTCCGCCAGGGCGAGCCGCTGGTCCAGCTCTACGACGACCCGGAACGCGCCCAGCTCGCCAGCCTGCAGGCCAGGGCGGTGTTCGCGAAGAGCCAGCTGGCGCGCTCGCGCACGCTCGCGCCGGTCGGCGCCGAGCCGCGCAGCGTGTTCGACCAGCACCAGTTCGACTACCAATCGGCCAGCGCCGACGCGCGCCAGGTCGAGGCGGTGATCCGCCAGAAGCTGGTGCGCGCGCCGTTCGCCGGCGAGATCGGGATCCGCCAGGTCAATCTCGGTCAGTACCTGAACGCGGGCGAGGCCATCGCCACGCTGACCGACCTCGACACGCTCTACGCCAACTTCACCCTGCCGCAGAAGTACCTGGGGCAACTGCGCGCCGGCCAGGCCGTGCACCTGGCAGCCGATGCCTATCCGGGCCGCGATTTCGTCGGCAAGGTCACGGCGATCGAGCCGCGCGTGGGCGACGCCACCCGCAACGTGACGGTGCAGGCCACCCTGGACAACCGCGGCCATCCGCTGCGGCCCGGCATGTACGCGCACGTCACCCTGGAGCTGCCTTCGCGGCCCGACGTGCTGACCGTGCCCGACACGGCGGTGCAGAGCTCGCAGGACGGCGATACCGTCGCGGTGGTCGAGAAGCCGAACACGCAGGGCGTCGGCACCGTCGCGTTCCGCAAGGTGCGCACCGGAATCGCCGGCGGCGGGCGCATCGAGGTGCTCGAGGGGCTGCGCGCCGGCGAGGTGGTGCTGACCGCGGGCCAGGTGCGTGTCGCGCCCGGCGCGCGCGTGAAGATCGCCTACGACCGGCACGACGGCGACCAGGCCAGCCTGGCGGCCGGCCCCCGCGACACGGAAACGGAGACGGCGCAATGAACACGCACCGCTCGCAGCCGGCCTTCACCGACATCTTCATCCGCCGCCCGGTGCTGGCCCTGGTGGTCAGCCTGCTGATCCTGCTGGTCGGCCTGCGCGCGCTGATGTCGCTGCCGATCCGCCAGTACCCGACGCTGGAGAGCGCCACCATCAGCGTCGAGACCGACTACCCGGGCGCCTCGCAGGCGCTGATGCAGGGTTTCGTCACCACCCCGATCGCGCAGTCGATCGCGACCGCCGACGGCATCGACTACCTGAGCTCGAGTACCACCCAGGGCAAGAGCGTGATCAAGGCGCGCCTGCGCCTGAACGCCGACTCGAATCGCGCCATGACGGAAATCATGGCCAAGGTGCAGGAGGTCAAGTACAAGCTGCCCGCCGACGCCTACGACTCGATCATCACCAAGCTGACCGACGCGCCGACCGCGGTGATGTACCTCGGTTTCGCGAGCGACACGCTGTCGATCCCCGAGATCACCGACTACATCGTGCGCGTGGCGCAGCCGCTGGTGACCACGGTGCCGGGCGTGGCCTCGGCCGACATCCTCAGCGGCCAGAACCTCGCGATGCGCGTCTGGCTCGATGCCGACCGGCTCGCCGCGCACGGCCTCTCGGCCGGCGACGTGTCGGCCGCGCTGAAGGCCAACAACGTGCAGGCCGCGCCGGGCCAGATCAAGGGCGCGCTGACGCTGGCCGACATCAGCGCCAACACCGACCTGCAGGACGCGCGCGCGTTCGGCGACCTGGTGGTGCGCGCAGCCGACAACGGCTACAGCCTGGTGCGGCTGCGCGACGTGGCCACCGTCGAGATCGGCGGCCAGAACTACGATTCGAGCGCGCTGATGAACGGCCGGCGCGCGGTCTACATCGCCGTCAACGCGACGCCCTCGGGCAATCCGCTGGAGATCGTGCAGGGCATCGACGCGCTGCTGCCGGCGATGGAGCGCAACAAGCCGGCCGGCCTCACCATCGCCGACGGCTTCGACGTGGCCCGCTTCATCCACGCCTCGATCGACGAGGTGCGCACCACGCTGGCCGAGACGGTGGTGATCGTGGTGGTGGTGATCTTCCTGTTCCTCGGCAGCTTCCGCGCGGTGCTGATCCCGATCCTCACGATCCCGCTGTCGCTGGTCGGCACCGCCTTGCTGATGCTGCTGTTCGGCTTCTCGCTGAACATCCTCACCCTGCTGGCGATGGTGCTGGCGATCGGCCTGGTGGTGGACGACGCGATCGTGGTGGTCGAGAACATACATCGCCATATCGAGGCGGGCGAGCCGCCGGTGCGCGCCGCGCTGATCGGCACGCGCGAGATCGTGATGCCGGTGATCGTGATGACCGGCACCCTGGTGGCGGTCTACGCGCCGATCGGGCTGATGGGCGGGCTGACCGGCTCGCTGTTCAAGGAGTTCGCCTTCACGCTGGCGGGGTCGGTGTTCGTGTCGGGCGTGATCGCGCTGACGCTCTCGCCGATGCTGGGCTCGCTGCTGCTCACCGCGCAGCTCTCCGAAGGACCCATCGTCAAGCGCGTCGAACAGGTGATGGGGCGCCTGACCGGCTGGTACCGGCGCGGCCTGCGCGCCAGCCTCGGCGCGCGGCCGCTGGTGCTGCTGGTGGGCGTGGTAGTGCTGGCCGGCATCGTGCTGCTGTTCTCGGGCGTCAAGCGCGAACTCGCGCCGCCCGAGGACCAGGGCTCGATCATGGCCGTCATGAAGGCGCCGAAGTACGCCAACCTCGACTACATGGAGCGCTACGCGCCCGAGCTCGAGCGCGCCTTCCGCGCCTTCCCCGAAGCCGATACCAGCTTCATCCTGAACGGCTACAACGGCAGCAACCTGGGTTTCGCCGGCGTCAACCTGGTGGACTGGTCCAAACGCGAGCGCGGCGCGGCGCAGTTGCAGGGCATCGTGCAGAACGGCGCGAGCGCGATCGAGGGCGAGCAGATCTTCACCTTCCTGCTGCCCTCGCTGCCGGCGTCCAGCGGCGGCCTGCCGGTGCAGATGGTGGTGCGCGCGCCGGCCGATTACCCGCAGCTCTACGAGACGGTCGAGAAGCTCAAGGCCGCCGCGGGCAAGAGCGGGCTGTTCTCGACGGTCGACAGCGACCTCACCTTCGACAGCCGCGCCGTCAGGCTGACGATCGACCATAGCCAGGCCAACGCGCTCGGCGTCACCATGCAGGACATCGCCGATACGCTGGCCGTGCTGGTCGGCGAGAACTACGTGAACCGCTTCAACTTCAAGGGCCGCTCCTACGACGTGATCCCGCAGGTCGCGCGCGGCGAGCGGCTCACGCCCGAGACGCTGGCACGCTACTACGTGAAGACGCGCAGCGGCGCGATGATCCCGCTCTCGACGGTGGTGCGCGTCACCACCGGCAACCAGGCCAGCATGCTGAACCAGTTCAACCAGATGAACGCGGTCACGCTGTCGGCCGTGCCGGCGGCCGGCGTGACGATGGGGCAAGCGGTCGACTTCCTGGCCGCGCAGTCGCTGCCGCACGGTTATTCGATCGACTGGCTCGGCGAATCGCGACAATACGTGCAGGAAGGCAATCGCCTGACCGTCACCTTCGTGTTCGCGCTGATCGTGATCTTCCTGGTGCTGGCCGCGCAATTCGAGAGCCTGCGCGATCCGCTGGTGATCCTGGTCTCGGTGCCGCTGTCGGTATGCGGCGCGCTGGTGCCGCTCTACCTCGGTTATGCCACGCTGAACATCTACACGCAGATCGGCCTGGTCACCCTGATCGGCCTGATCACCAAGCACGGCATCCTGATGGTCAGCTTCGCCAACGACCTGCAGCGCGACGAGGGGCTGGACCGGCTCGCCGCGATCGAGCGCGCCGCCGCGGTGCGCCTGCGCCCGATCCTGATGACCACCGCCGCGATGGTGGCCGGCCTGGTGCCGCTGGTGTTCGCCAGCGGCGCCGGCGCGGCGAGCCGCTTCGCGATCGGCATCACCGTCTCGACCGGGATGCTGGTCGGCACGCTGTTCACGCTGTTCGTGCTGCCCACCGTCTACACCTTCCTCGCGCGCAATCACGGCGCCGTGCGCGCCTCCGAGCGCGAACGCCTGCTCGCCACCCAGCATTGAGACGCATCGTGTCCGCCTTCGCTCGCTTCGCCGTCCGCTTTCCCTTCCCCGCCCTGAAACCGTCGATGACGGCCGGCGCGGCGGTCCTGCTATTCGCCGCCACGGGCTGCACGATGGCGCCGCATTACCAGCGCCCCGCCGCACCCGTGTCGGGCAGCTTCCCGTCCGACGGCGTCTACGCGACGCAACCGGGCGCGGACGGCGCGCGCAGCGCCAGTGGCCAGGCCGCCGCCGACATCGGCTGGCGCAACTTCTTTGCCGATCCGCGCCTGCAGGCGCTGATCGAGATCGCGCTGAAGAACAATCGCGATCTGCGCGTCTCGGTGCTCAACATCGAGGCGGCGCGCGCGCAGTACCAGATCACGCGTGCGGGGCTGTTCCCGA
>NZ_VWWC01000063.1:0-36008 GCF_011753175.1 Burkholderia sp. Cy-637
TCCGGCCGTGGCCCCGGCCGCGCCAGCCAGCGCGCCGGCTGCCCAATGAGCGTGCCGCACTGAGTAGCGTGCAGCGGGCCGGTTGCATCGAGCCGGCCGCTGCGACCGCGCCTCGACGCGGTCACGGCGACGATCCGCCGATCGTCGCCATCCCGGGCAGGCGAACGCCTTCGCCCCGCACGCGCGCCAGTCTCATCCCGCCTGTTTTTCCGCCTCACTCCGCGAACGGCAATGTCTGCTGGCCGTTCGCGCGCATCCCGAACACGTTCAGCGTCATCGCCACCAGCGCGTAATAGCCGAGCAAGCCCACCAGGTTGATCACCACTTCATGGCCGAAGCGCGCGAGCGCCGCGTCGTAGGTCGCGTCGCTCACGCGCTGCGTGTCGTAGAGCTCGGTCGCGAAACGGTGGACCAGCGCATCGTCGGCATCGTCGAAGACGGGCGTCTCGCCGCGCCGGATCGCTTCGGCCACCGCCGCCGGCACGCCGGCGTCCAGGGCGATCGGCAGATGGATGTGCCACTCGGCCTGCGAGCGCCAGCGCGCGGCGGTGGCCAGGATCGCCAGCTCGGACAGGCGCAGCGGCAAGCCCGTTTGGTAGCGGCAGAACGCGCCGAGCCGCTGCGCATGCTGGGCCAGCACCGGGCTGTGGATCCAGCCGAGGAAGGGGCCGTTGAGGTTGCCGCGCGGGCCGGCCAGGATTTCGTCGAGCACGGCGCGCTGTTCGTCGGAGGCGCTCGCGGTATCGAACGGGGGAAGGCGGTTCGTCATGTCGGAAGTCCGGATTGGAGTGAATGGCGGGACAGGGCGGGGCGCGGCGGGCAGGCGGCGATCGATGTCGATCGTGGCGCCTGCCGGCGGCCCTCGAAGGGCCGTGGCGCTTCAGCGCGCGGCGCCGCTCGATGCCAGCGCCGCGTCGAGCGACTGCGCCAGCCGCTCGACGATGATATCGATTTGCTCGGCCGAGCAGATGAAGGGCGGTGCCAGCAGCACGTGGTCGCCCTGCCGGCCGTCGACCGTGCCGCCCATCGGGTAGACCATCAACCCGCGCGCCATCGCCTCGCGCCGCAGGGCCGCATGCAGGCGCAGGGAAGGATCGAAGGGCTGCCTGGTGCCGCGATCGGCGACGAATTCGACGCCGACGAACAGGCCGCGCCCGCGCACGTCGCCGACGGCTTCGTGATCGGCGAAACGCTCACGAAGTTGCGCGCGCAACTGTTCGCCGCGCTCGCGCACATTGTCGAGCAGACCTTCCTCAGCGATCACGCGCTGCACCTCGAGCGCGGCCGCGCAGGCGGTGGCATGGCCGATATAGGTGTGCCCGTGCTGGAAGAACCCGGTGCCGCCCACGATCGCGTCATAGATCCGGTCGCTGGCGAGCGTCGCGCCGATCGGCTGATAACCGGCGCCGAGCCCCTTGGCGATGGTCAGGATGTCGGGCGCGATGCCGTCCTCCTCGCAGGCGAACAGATGGCCGGTGCGGCCCATGCCCGACATGATCTCGTCGAGGATCAGCAGGACACCGTATTTATCGCAGACGGCGCGGATCTTGCGGAAATACGCGCGCACCGGCGGCACCGCGCCGGCCGTCGCGCCCACCACGGTCTCCGCGACGAAGGCCGCGACCGTCTCCGGGCCCAGTTCGAGGATCCGGTTCTCGAGTTCGTCGGCGAGCCGCTGGGCGAAGGCTTCCTCGCTTTCGTCGGCGCGCTGCTCGCGATAGGCGTAGCAGGGGCTCACGTGATGCGCGTCGATCAGCAGCGGCAGGAAGGGCTCGCGGCGCCACGGGTTGCCGCCGATCGCCAGCGCGCCGAGCGTATTGCCGTGATAGCTCTGGCGCCGCGCGATGAAGTGGCGGCGCGCCGGCTGGCCGATCTCGACGAAATACTGGCGCGCCAGCTTCAGCGCCGTCTCGATCGATTCCGAGCCGCCCGACGTGAAATACACGTGGCCGAGCCCGGCCGGTGCCGCCTCGATCAGGCGATCGGCCAGTTCCTCGACGGGCTCGGTGGTGAAGAAGGAGCTATGCGCGTAAGGCAGGCGCTCGGCCTGCCGCTTGATCGCCTCGATCACGCGCGCGTTGCTGTGGCCGAGGCAGGAAACGGCCGCGCCGCCGCAGGCATCGATGTAGCGCTTGCCGGTCGAGTCGATGAGCTCGATGCCGTCGCCGACCACCGCGACGGGAAGGGTCGCGCGCGGAGCGCGATGAAATACCTTGGTCATGATCGTGTTTGCTCCTGCTGGCTGCTGGAAGGCGGGTTCGTGAATGCCATCGGCGCCGCACGACGCGGCTGCCGGCTGCGGTTCGGATCAGGCGGTTTCGCGCGTCACGCGCAGCGCGAAACCCGTCACGCCATCGCGTCTCACCGAGAAATCGACGCCGTGCTGGTCGATCTCGAAGAGGGCGGTCGCGAGCGTGTTTTCGTCGTCGGGATCGGCCGGATCGTCACGGAAGATCGGCAGGCCGGCGCCACCGCGATCGGCGAGCACGCCGGCCAGCGCATCCAGGTTCGTCGCGGCGAGCGCGGGCAGCAACTCGTCGAGCCGCGCCTGCCGATCGCGCGACGAAGCGGTGACGATCTGCGCGTCGGCATCGGCGTTCGGCCCGGGATGCACGAGGTGGTTGGCGTGGCCGTAGCGCGCCTCGACGCTCGTCACCGAGGTACGGGCCGCGCTGGCCTCGACGCTGGCAATGCGGGCATCGCCGGCGCAGCCGAGCATGTGATGGAAACCGCTCGCGCGCGGCGTGTCGCGCAGCAGCGCGAGCGCGGCATCGAGCGAGGTGGCGTCGAGCACCGCGCGCGCCAGCACCATGCGCGGCACGCCGGCCGCCGGCGCGGTGATCCGCACGTTGTTGATGGTCTGCACCAGGCCGGCGCGGTTCAGCGCGAAGGTATGGCCGGGCAGCGAACCGGGATAGTAGAAGCTGAGGAAGCCGGGGCCGCGCGTCGGGCGAACCTCGACGAGCCAGCAGCGATCGAGCAGGAACGGATCGCCGTCCTCGTTGTGCGCGATGCGGCCGCCGCTCGCGTCGCGCGCCGCGACGGTGGTGCAGCCGTCGCCGGAGCGATTGAGCAGCTCGCCGCGGCAATTCCAGGCGAACACCAGCTCGGCCGGCAGGCCGAGCCCTTCGGCGAGGCCGTCGAGCTCGGCGACGCAATCGGGAAACACGGCCTCGGCCTCGCGCCGCCAGATCGGCAGCAACGGTTCGCCAAGGCGCGCCTCGAGCGCTTGCCAGGCGCGGCTTTGCGCGCGGTACGCGGCCATCAGCGGGCGCGCGAGTTCGCCGAGCCGGCGGCCGATCTCGCGCGGCGTGCCGGCGATCACGACGGGGTGGAGTGCTTTCATCGATGCGCTTCGGTAGCTGGAAATTCGGGGGCGGATGTCGATCGAAGGCGAGGGCGGGCCAATGCAAGAGATCGACAACACATGGGCCGAAATTATACGCATCAACAACAAATGTTGTCACGACGAACGAGACGACAACACGGCCGTGGCGCCGGCACTCGGGCTGTGTCGATACGGAAGAGGGGAACGAGCGAGGAAGAAAAAACGCCCTCGCAAGGCGAGGGCGTTATCGGCAGGAATCGCCGTGGCTCGGCTCAGACGCCTCGCCAGGCGCCTTCGCGCTCGAAGGCGTGACGCGCCTGGATCAGCGTGGTCTTGGCCGCGCGCGCGTCGCCGGCCAGCTTCAGCAGCGCGCCCAGTTGCGAGGGCTGTTTCGCGAGTTCGCGCAGGATCGGCAGGATGGTGGTGGTGCCGTCGTCGCGCAGGCCGGCGGTGGCCGCGCTCGGCAGGGTGCGCCAGGACGGATCGACGATCGCCCGGCACACCGCGAAGGGCACGCCGCGCGCCGCCGCGAAGGCGCCGGCGATATGCGACTCCATGTCGACGGCGAGCGCGCCGTGGCGCGCGTGCAGCGCGGCCTTCTGCTGCGCGTCGACGACCGGCGCGCCGACCGCCGCGATCCGCCCGAGCCGCAGGTTCGGCACCACCGGCGTGCCGCGCAGCGCGGCCACCAGCCGGCGGTTCCAGCCGGCATCGGTGCGCACCTCGCCGAACGGGCCGTCGATCGCCTCGGCGATGACCAGCGCGCCCGGCGCCAGATCGGGCGCGAGGCCGCCCGCCGTGCCGAAGCTGATGATGCCCGAGCAGCCGCGCTCGACCGCTTCCGACAAGGCGCGCTCGAGCCGGTCGGCGCGCGCCGCGTAGACGGTCTCGACGCCTTCGCCGCGCGCGATCCTCGCCTCGAAGGCCATGCCGGTGACGGCGATCACCGGCGCAAGGGTGGTCTGGGTCGCCATCCTCACATCCCGACCGTCACGCGCGTGGTGCCGGCGCGCTTGAGGCCGCGATAGCGCGCCAGCGCCCACAGCGGGAAGAACTTGCGATAGCCGTGGTAGCGCAGGTAGAACACGCGCGGGAAGCCGGTCGCGGTGAAGCGCGTCTCGTCCCACAGCCCGTGCGTCTTCTGTTCGGCGATCAGCCAGTCGATGCCGCGCGCGACCGCCGCGTGATCGACCTCGCCGGCCGCCATCAGGCCGAGCAGGGCCCAGGCGGTCTGCGAGGCGGTGCTGGTGGCCGGCTCGTAGCCGCGATAGTCGAGCTTGTAGCTGGTGCCGTCCTCGCCCCAGCCGCCGTCGGGATTCTGGATCGACAGCAGCCACTGCGCGGCGCGCTTCACGCGCGGATCGTCGTGGCCGAGGCCCGCCGCGTTCAGCGCGCCGAGCGCGCTCCAGGTGCCGTAGATGTAGTTCATGCCCCAGCGGCCATACCAGCTGCCGTCGGCTTCCTGCTCGGCGAGCAGGTAGTCGAGCGCGCGCTGCGCGGGCTGGCTGTTGACGTTGGTCTCGCCGAGCTGCGCGAGCATCGACAGGCAGCGCCCCGAGACGTCGGCGGTGGGCGGGTCGAGCAGGGCGCCGTGATCGGAGAAGGGGATGTTGTTCAGGTAGTGATGGGTGTTCTCGGGCTCGAACGCGCCCCAGCCGCCGTCGCTGCTCTGCATGCCGACCACCCATTCGCGGGCCCGCGCGATCGCGTCGCGGTCGACGTCCGATTGCGTGAGGCGCGCCGCGCGGTCCATCGCCAGCACCACCACGGCGGTGTCGTCGACGTCGGGGTAATGCGGGTTCGCGTACTGGAAGGCCCAGCCGCCGGGGCGCACGTGCGGGCGGCGCGAGATCCAGTCGCCGCGCACGTCGAGGATCTGCAGCGGGCGCAGCCATTCGAGGCCGCGCAGCGCGGCAGCCTCGGCACGCGGCTCGCCGGTCTCGAGCAGGGCGTGCGCGGCCAGCGTGGTGTCCCAGACCGGCGACAGGCAGGGCTGGCAATAGGCCTCGTCGCTCTCGTCGTCCTTGATCACCAGCAGCTTGTCGAGCGAGCGGCGCGCGGTCGCGCGATTCGGGTGGTCCTCGGGATAACCGAGCGCGGCGTACATCATCACGGAGTTCGCCATCGCCGGGTAGATCGCGCCGAGGCCGTCCTCGCCGTTCAGGCGCTCGTCGACGAACTGCACGGCCTGGCGGATCGCGCGTTCGCGCGAGTAGCGCGGGAACAGCCCGTCGGTCAGGCGCAGCAGGCCGTCCACGCCGCGGAACAGCAGGAACCAGCCGGCGCTCTGGTGGCCCTGCCTGGGCAGCAGGCCGGTGTTGACGGGCGGATTGACGAACAGCTCGTCGACGCGCACGCCGAGCGGGTTCCTCGCCAGCGGACGCTTCGCGTTCAGCACCAGCAGCGGCACGATCACCGTGCGCGCCCAGTACGAGACCTTCGACAGGTGGAACGGGAACCACTGCGGCAGCAGCATGATCTCGACCGGCATCATCGGCACCGCGAACCAGGGCACCACGCCGAACAGCGCGAGCTGGATGCGCGTGAAGACGTTCGACATCTCGGCGCCGCCCATCGCGTGGATCGCCTGGCGCGCGCGCACCATGTGCTCGGCCTCGACGTCGTCGCCGATCATCTTCAGCGCGAAGTAGGCCTTCACGCTCGCGCTGACGTCGGGCGCGCCGTCCGTGAACAGCGGCCAGCCGCCGCCGGGCAGCTGGATGCGCCGCAGGTAGCGGCCGATCCGGCGCTCGAGTTCGGCGTTCGGGGTCTCGCCGAGGTAGTGGACCAGCAGCACGTATTCGGCCGGGATCGTCGCATCGGCCTCGAGCTCGTAGACCCAGTGGCCATCGGCCTGCTGCGCGGCCAGCAGCGCGTCGGTCGCGCGCGTGACGGCGGTGTCGAGTTCGGCGGGGGAGGGAAGCTTGGCGGCGACGGGCGCGACGGGAGTTGCGGCGGCGGCTTGCGTGGTTGCCTCGGCCTCGGCTGCCGTTGCTGCCGTTGCTGCCGTTGCTGCCGTTGCCGCAGGTGCTGCAGGTGCTGCAGGTGCTGCAGGTGCATGATCGGCAACGGTCGGCGTCGCGTCCTGCGCAGCCGTGACGGCCGACGTGGCAGGCAGGTTCGCCGCCCCGGCGGCAGGCGACGGCGCGGCGTTCGGTGTCGCGCCGTCGGGTGTGGTCGAGTCGGTGAGATCGTTCATCGGTCCCTCTCTTGTCATGCGGCGCGTGCGTTGTTACCCGAAGGCACGCCCCGTCGATCGACGCGGGCAGGGCGGCGGCCGGCGCGCCCGCGAACAGCGAATCCGGCCGGCGCGAAGGCGGGGCCGAACGTTTCAGGTTCCGGCAGGGCGCGCGCCAAGGCCGCCAGCCCGCCGGTCGGAACGTCGGATGCGCGGCCGGCGGCATCGGCACGGCGCAACATCCGGTGATAGCGGGCACTTACCTCACAGTGCTCCGCGCACGCGCACGGCGGGCAGCCATGCGGCGTGACGGGCGATCCGCCGATCGCCCGGGCATGCATCGACATCAGATCAGAAGAACGCGTAGCGCAAGGCGATCAGCATCATCCGCAGGCGCGGCTTGCGCAGCGGCGCGCGCGGCGCGGCGAAGCCACGTGCCATCGCGGCCTCGAGTATGCAGCGATAGGCGCCGGACATGATGCGCGGCGCCTTGACCTGCGCGCGCGGCGCGCCGTCCATGATCGCGTCGGCGCGCGCGAAATGCGCCAGCGCGCGCTCCGCCAATGTCGCGCAGACGCCCGGCAGCGCCGGATGCGCGGCGATCGTGAGCGGATCGGTCACGGGAATGCCCTCGCGTTCGAGCAACTCGCGCGACAGATAGCAGCGGTTGATGTCGGCGTCCTCGTCGATGTCGCGCAGGATGTTGGTCAGCTGCAGCGCGCGGCCGAGGTGATGCGCCAGCTCGATGCCGGGCGCTTCCTGCATGCCGAAGATCCGCACCGACAACCGGCCCGCCGAGCTCGCCACGCGATCGCAATAGAGATCGAGCGTGGCGTCGTCGGGCGCGCAGATGTCCTCGGCGGCGTCCATCGCCATGCCGTCGATCATGTCGTGGAAATCCTCGCGCTTGAGCCCGAACTTGCGGATTTCCTCGGTGAGCGGCACCAGCGAGGCACGCGGCTTGCCGGCGTAGCAGGCGTCGATGTCGACGCGCCAGCGGTCGAGCCCGGCCGCGCGTTCCTCGCGCGAGCCGCCGTCATCGGCGATATCGTCGACGGCGCGGCAGAACGCATAGACCTGGAACATGGCGTCGCGCTGCGCCGCCGGCAGGATCCGCATCGCGCGATAGAAGGAACTGCCCGATGAGACGGCAGCGACGTCGGTTTGGGTGTCGTCCACGACTAGATTGGAAACGGCCAAGACGAGCTCCGCTAAGACACCCTCGCGGGCGATGAAAACAGCCATGCCCGGCGGGGGATGGAGAGGCTTGCGAGATGCGCGAACGATACGCGCAGACAGGCTTGATTGGCCGATGCTTGGCCGGAAATGGCGGCAAGTATAGCAATGTTTGACACCCGCTGCCGCTCGCGGGCCCCGCAGGCGCGACAGCCTAGGCGAACACCACGTCGCGCTGCAGGTCGAGGGCGATCAGCCCCATCGCGCGGGCCAGTTGCAGCACCTGGCGGCGGTCCAGCCGCGAGCCCATGAAGCTGGTGACCTGGCCGTCGCTCTCCACGGTGAACTGGAACAGCGCGCCGCCTTCGCCGAACCAGGCGCCCGGCACCGATTCGGATTCGCGCCAGGCCAGCCCGTCGATCACACGGCCGATCGCGTCGCGGATCGTGTCGCCCGGCGCGATCGACGGCGCGACGTCACCGAGGTCGTCGAGCGAGTAGGGGCCGGGCGTCGCGGGGCGGCGATAGAACAGGTAGTCGGTATTCATGAGGCGCGGTCATGAAGGAGCATCCTCGAAATTAGCCCGAGAACCCGGTCGAATGGAATAGGGAACGGTTCCGGCTGTGGCGCCGCCGTAACAGATTGCGCACGATGAAAGCCGTTTGTCATGCGAAGCATCCCGTTTCGCGGCGTTGGAGGGCCGATCGCCGCGTCGCATATCGGATTCGTCTGAAATCGGCGCGGGACGGGTCAGCGGGCGCTCACATCGCCAGGCGAGCGTGTCGCGACAAAGCAGCCCGCTCTCTGGCACCATCGTGCCGCAGCGATCATCGCCGCGCATCCGGGCAGGCCGTCCCGGCAAAACAACAGAAACCGGATCAGGAGACAGCCGTGAACCATCCCGACATCGACACCCATTCGCGCAACGCCGCCGCGCCGCTGCCCTTCGTGCTGGTCCACGGCGCCTGGCATGGCGCCTGGGCCTACGAACGCCTGGGCGCAGCGCTCGCGGCGCGCGGCCATGCGAGCGTCGCGCGCGACCTGCCCGCGCATGGCCTCGACGCGCGCTACCCGGCCGCGTTCTGGCAGGGCGATGCACAGGCGCTGGCCCAGGAGCCATCGCCGGTCGCCGCCACCACGCTCGACGATTACACCGGGCAGGTGCTGCGCGCGATCGATGCCGCTTGCGCGCTCGGCCACCCGCGCGTGGTGCTGGTCGGCCACAGCATGGGCGGCGTGGCGATCACGGCCGCGGCCGAACGGGCGCCGGAGCGGATCGCGGCGCTGGTCTACCTGGCCGCGTTCATGCCCGCCTCGGGCGTGCCCGGCCTCGACTACGTGCGTGCCCCCGAGAACCATGGCGAAATGCTGGCCTCGCTGATCTGCGCCAGCCCTCGCGCGATCGGCGCGCTGCGCATCAACCCGGCCAGCCGCGACGCGGCCTATCTCGCCACGCTGAAGCAGGCGCTGTTCGAGGACGTGGACGAGGCGACGTTCCGCGCCGTGACGCGGCTGATGTCCTCGGACGTGCCGACCGCGCCATTCGCCACGCCGATCGCGACCACCGCCGAGCGCTGGGGCTCGATCGCGCGCCACTACGTGACCTGCGCCGAGGATCGCGTGATCCTGCCGGCGCTGCAGCGGCGCTTCATCGCCGAGGCCGACGCCTTCCTGCCCGAGCGGCCGACGCGCGTCCACGCACTCGACAGCAGCCATTCGCCGTTCCTGTCCCAGCCCGACACGCTCGCCGAGCTGCTGGCGGGCATCGCGCGCAACACGACGATCTGAGGCAGCGATCGCGCGGCCAGTGCCCGCGAGTCGTTTATGATGACGATCATTCGATGACAGGCCGCCGCACGCTGCAGCTCCCACCATGAAGCCCCTCCGGCACGACGCCCCACGCCCCGCCGCGCCCGCCGCCACCGACTGGGAGGACGACGACGACGCGTCGTTTACGACGGGCGCGCCCGAGCACGATTTCGCGGTGCGCCGCGTCACGCTGATCGTGCTGCTGCTGGCCGCGATCGTGCTGCCCTGCGTCTATGTCGCCGTGATGGCCTACAACGACCTGCGCACGCGCGAGGCGACCGCACGCGACGTCACCATGCGCACCGTGCGCGTGGCCGAGGAGCATGCGCTGAAGGTGTTCGACCTGACCGAGACGCTCGACGCGCGCATCGTCGACCTGGTCCAGGATCTCGACGACGAATCCGTGCGCAAGTCCGAAGCCGACATCCACGACGCGCTCAACACCATCGGCGGCGGCTATCCGCAGGTAGCGGCGGTCTCGATCTTCGGCGCGAGCGGCATGCTGCTCGCCAATTCCCTGTACTACCCGGCCCCGCACGCCTCGATCGCGAACCGCGACGACTTCATCGGCATTCGCGACAACAAGGTGATCGAGCACATCTCGCGGCCGATGCGCGGGCCGATGCGCTCCACCACGCCGAGCCTGGTGTTCAACACCGGCGTGGCGCGCCAGCATAGCGACGGCAGCTTCGCGGGGATGGTCTCGATCGCGCTGAAGTCCTCGTACTTCAACGCCTTCTATCGCGACCTGCTCGGCGGCGAGAGCTCGCCGATGTCGATGGCGCTCACGCGCAGCGACGGCGCGGTGCTCGCCTCGTATCCGCCGCCGCCAGAGACCGGCGACGAAAAGCTCGACGAGCACGAGGCACCCTTCGTCAACGCGAGCGCCTCGAGCCCGCGCGCCGGCATCATCCGCGTCGAGCACGACGGCGCGAGCGAGATCGTCGCCTACCGCCAGGTCGGCTCCTATCCCGTCTATGTGATCTGCGCCTACCGCGCGCCGGCGATCTGGCGCGCCTGGTACGAGCACCTGAGCGTGCTGTTCATCTCGATGTTCGCCCCCTCGCTGGCGCTGTGGTGCGTGATCTGGCTGTCGCTGAAGCGGCTGCGCGTCGAGGAGCAGGCCTGGGACCGCTGGCAGGCCGAGGCTTCGATGCGCCGCTCGATCGAGTCGGCCTATCGTCAGTCGCGCAAGATGGAGGCGCTCGGCAACCTGGTCGGCAGCGTCGCGCATGATTTCAACAACCTGCTGATGATCATCTCGAGCAATATCCAGATCGTGCGCCGACGCGGCGCCGCGCATCTGGACATCGAGCTGACGGCCATCGAGCGCGCACTGAAGAACGGCCAGTCGCTGACGCGCCAGTTGCTCGGGGTAGCGCGCAAGCAGCCGCTGCGCAGCGAGACGATCGACGTGCCGCAATGGCTCGGCTCCTCGTGCCGCGAACTGCTGAAGACGTCGCTGGGATCGAAATCGGCGCTGGTGTTCGACATGCCGCCCGGCATCTGGCCGATCCGCGTCGATATCGCCGAGCTCGAGCTGGCGGTGATCAACCTGTCGGTGAACGCGCGCGACGCGATGCCGACCGGCGGGCGCTTCACGATCGCCGCGCAGAACATCACCTTCCGCCACGAGGACGGCTTCCCGCTGACGGGCGACTTCGTCCAGCTCTCGCTGGCCGACACCGGCAGCGGGATGGCGCCCGAGGTGCTCGCGCATGCCTTCGAGCCGCTCTTCACCACCAAGCCGAAGGGCATGGGCACCGGCCTCGGCCTGCCGCAGGTGTTCGCGTTCTGCGAGCGTTCGGGCGGCATCGCCACGATCGACAGCGCGCTGGGGGAGGGCACCACGGTGCGCCTCTACCTGCCGCGCGCGCGCATCACCGACGAGGCGCCGCCCGCCGCGCCCGCGCCGCGCGAAGCTTCCTCGCTGGAAACCGATCCGCCGCGGGAAGGCCTGCGCATCCTGCTGGTCGAGGACAACGGCGAGGTGGCCGCCGGTACCGAGGCGCTGCTGTCGTTGCTCGGCCATCGCGTCACCTACGCGGCCAACGCCGACGACGCGCTCGCGCTGGTCGACGCGCCGCTCGATCCCGAGGACGAGTCGCGGCCCTTCGACCTGGTGATCTCCGATATCCACATGCCGGGCACGCTCAACGGCATCGACCTGGCCGAGGAGATCGAGCGACGCCCGGGCACGCTGCCCGTGATCCTCGTCACCGGCTACGCGGAGGAACTCGACCGCACACGGCGCGTGAATGCGCGCGTGCTCTCCAAGCCCTTCGACATCGGGCTGCTCGACGACATGCTGCATGCGATCCGGCAGGCGCGCGATGCGCGCAAGAGCGGACGGATCCGCGCTTGAGGCGTGGAGCGGGCAGGGCGGGGGAGGGGAGGTGGACTGCCCTGCCGGCCGGGTTGGTGGCCCGAGGCGCGGCAGGGTGAGGAACGCAGGGGGAGCAGGGCAGGGCGATGCGCAGAGTACTCGACAGGCGCCGGCGGAGTTCCTGGCTCCGCTCCACCGGCCGCGCGCCGCGCCTGTTCAGCTCAGATTCGACTCATATCCCGAGCCACCGCTCAGGCCGTCTTCGTCGCGTGGCGACGCACCCAATCCGCGTAGCGATCGACGAAGGACTGCAGGAACTTGCGCGTGTCATCGCTGGCGATCTTGCCTTCGTCGTCGATGCGGCTGGTGTCGTGCTTGATGAACATCTCGGGCTGCGCGAGCGTCGCGACATCGAGATAGGACAGCACGTTGCGCAGATGCTGCTGCGCGAGCGCGGTGCCGATGGCCCCCGGCGAGGTACCGAGCACGGCGCCGGGCTTGCCGCTCCAGGAATTGTGTCCCCACGGCCGTGAACCCCAGTCGAGCGCGTTCTTCAGCACGCCCGGGATCGAGCGGTTGTACTCGGGCGTCACGAACAGCAGGCCATCGGCTTCCTCGATCTGTTTCTTGAAGGCGGTCGCCTCGGCGGGAAAGGCCGGGTCGTAATCCTGGCTGTAGAGCGCGAGCTTGCCGATATCGGCGAACTCGAAGTCAAAATCATCGGGGGCAAGCGAGATCACGGCCTTGGCGAGAGCCCGGTTGAACGACTCGCGTCGCAGGCTGCCGACGACCACGGCAATTCGGTATGTCATCACGTTCTCCTTCCGCTCGATTGAGAATGCGCCCGGATTCCTTCACCAACGAATGGCAACGGGCCATTTGCGGGCAGGCCAGCGCAAGTCCGGCGGCGCGGGCGATCCGGGCAGGCTTTCCACAAGGTTTTCCACAGAAATTGTGGATAACTTTCAGGCTACGCGTACCGGGGGATAAGTGGCGAGGCCAGGAAACCGGCTCGACACGCGTGCGGGACAGCATAGCGCACTAGTTTGAACGCAAAACGTGACAGTTGCGGAAGACGAGGCGTGTCGAGTTTCGAGCGATCGAATAGATCAAATAATATTTATAAGAATTATTCAAACAAGGCAGCGATGGATTCCGGAGGGCGACCAATCGCGGCTTTATCGTTCACCACCACGATCGGGCGTTGCAGCAGGATCGGGTACTCGGCAATGGCGGCGTAAATCGCGGTTTCATCGGTGGCGGGGTCGCTCAGGCCCAGGTCCTTGAATTCGGTCTCGTTGTCTCGAACCATGTCGCGCAGGGGACGGCCGAGTTGGCGATGCAGCGTCTTCAATTGTGCGACGGTCAACGGAGTCTTCAAATACTCGACCACCTGGATGGGTTCGTCGCGTTTGTTCAGCGAGTCGAGCAGGGCCAGGGTTTCGCGGGACTTGGAGCAACGGGGGTTGTGGTAGATCGTGATCATTGGGATGGGCGTCGAGGTAAGAGGGCGGGATAGGGCGTCTATTGTAGCGACGGGAAGGGAGCGTTCAACCAGACTGAACCTCGACCCGCGGGCTGTTTATTCGAGAAGAGGGAGCGCAAACGGTTGTGGGTTTATGCGCATAAATCCATTGCCGGGGCCTGCTTGATCAGGGGTCTTCCAGAAATCACCCCGCCTTGCGGAGAGGGCCAACTCCGTCTACTCCGTAGCCCGCGCGCTGCAGCTTTATGCGCATAAACCGGGTGAGCCACCACGTGGTCGGAAGCCAGGACGCTCCTTTGGGCGCCACTGATTCGAATCTCCAAGTTACGCCCGCCACGCGTGCTCCTATCCTGGCGCGGCAGCTTTATGCGCATAAACGCCTCGGTCGAATGGCCAATCTTTTACCTGTTATCGACTAAATCATTGAAATACGAAATTCATCAGGTAAAATTTCGTCGATCCAAACAGGAGTGCAAATTGGCAGCCGAAATCATTGCGGTCACTCAACAGAAGGGCGGTGTCGGTAAGAGCACCATCTCCATGCACCTCGGCGCGGCATTCCATGAAAAAGGGAAGCGCGTCCTCGTCGTCGACGCAGATGGCCAAAACACGCTCATCCATTGGTCAAGCGCGTCAGGTGACAGCGACAACGGCATCCCGTTTCCTGTCGTCAATCTCGCCGAAGCCGGCGGACAAATCCATCGCGAGATCAAGAAGTTCATCAACGACTACGACGTCATCGTGGTCGACTGCCCGCCGTCGATCACCGAGAAGGTTTCCGGCGTCGTGCTGCTGGCTGCCACCGTCGCCGTCATTCCCACCTCGTCGTCACCGGCCGATTACTGGTCGAGCGTCGGCCTCGTGAAACTGATCCAGCAAGCCCAGGTCATGAACGAAGACCTGCGCGCGGTGTTCCTGCTGAACAAGACTGAAGAGAAACGCATGCTGACGCGGGAGCTGAAGCGTGCCATCGAAGAATTGGGCTTCCCTCTGCTGAAGACGCAGATCCCGACGCGCGAGGCCTATAAGCAGGCGATGGCGCTGGGGCAAACTGTCCTGCAGATGAACGATCGTGGCGCGCGCCTTGCCGCCGCGGAAATCCGTGCATGCGCCGACGAAATCGCCGGCATGCTGCCCTGACTTTATGCGCATAAAGGACCTTGAATGAAACCCTCCCAATTTGCCAAAGGCTTCCAGGCGCGCCCCGATACCACCACCAGCGAAAAGCGAACGGCGCTCGATCGGCTCAATGCGATCGACGGGATCGTGAAGTCGGAAACGCCGGCACCAACGAAATCGTCGAAGAAAGACATCCCGGTCACGATCGTCGAGACGCCGCCGGCGGAGCCGACCAATGAATCGCCGCAATATCACGCGTGGCGCGTCGAGCATCGCTACCAGCCCGGCCAGATCATCGAACTGCCGCTGAAGACGATCAAAGCGAGCCCGTTCAATCCGCGGCATTTCTATCTGAAGTCGTCGATCGCCGAACTCGCCGTCAATCTCGCGAAACAAGGGCAGCAGCAGGCGATCCACGTGATCCCCGACTACGAGCACCCCGGCACCTTCTTCGTCAGCGACGGCGGCCGGCGCGTCCGCGCGCTGAAGGAGGCGAACAAGGATTCGGTGAAGGCCATCGTGATCGACATTCCGATCGGCATCGAGAGCTACAAGCTCGGTTACGACCTGAACGTCCAGCGCGATTCGCAAACCGTGTTCGACAACGCGGTGGTCTGGCGCCGCTTCCTGGAGGACAAGTTCTTCCAGAGCCAGAAGGAGCTGGC
This sequence comes from Burkholderia sp. Cy-637, assembly GCF_011753175.1. Classification (NCBI taxonomy): domain Bacteria; kingdom Pseudomonadati; phylum Pseudomonadota; class Betaproteobacteria; order Burkholderiales; family Burkholderiaceae; genus Burkholderia; species Burkholderia sp. Cy-637. The sequence continues at coordinate 15,088 of NZ_VWWC01000063.1, forward strand.
CGAGCATCTGGGCATCGACGAATCGACGATCGCCGTGGCCTTGTCGATCGGCAAACTGCCCGAGGCCGTGATGCAGGAAATGGTCACGCGTACCGATCGCTTCGGCTCGAACATGGCCTACCAGGTCGGCCGTTATCACTCGGCTCGCGGTACCGACGCCACGCTGCGCCTGATCAACAAGATCCTGTCCGACGACCTCAGCACGCGACAGGTAGCCGACATCGTGAAGGGCAGGGCGAGCGCGCAAGAAAATGCCAAGCCGGCAGGGCGGCAGCGTTATGCCCAGCGCCATGAGATCAAGATGAATGGTTCGACGGTCGGCGACCTGAAGTCCTATGGTGACGACCGCCTCGAGCTCCGCCTGCGCGGCCTGTCGCGAGAAAAGCGCGACGAGATCCTGCAACAACTCGAAAAGATGCTGCTCAGCTGAGCGCTCCAGCCAGGCTTGGCGAGAGAACCACGCCTCTCGCTGGATTCGGAATGCACGACATAGACACCCCGGAAGTCCCGCTTCCGGGGTGTTTTTATTGATGGAGCCTTTGTCGAAGCCGGCGTGATTCACGACCAGGAAAAAGAAGCACGCGCGGGAGCTCGCCGCCGGAATATCGCCAACGACACGGTGCACGCTCAAGCCAAGCACCCGAAAAGCAAAAAGGCCGAGCCCCGTTCAAACAGGACTCGGCCTTTCCCGATTCTCGACCGCGTCGCGATCGATCTGGATTTTCAGTATCTCAAGCTGCTCGTGACTGATTCAGCGTGAACGCCAGCAGATCACCGTCGGTCGGTTCGCCCCAGGTCTTCAGCGCGAGCCAATCGAAGAATGCCGTCTCGACCAGCTTCGAATCGAGTCCGCGCCGGCGCCAGTCATCGCGCAGATGCGAACCAAGAGCCGGCAGCACATCGGTCTCGAACGATTGCCGTGCCAAATCCCGCTCGGCCTGGCCCTGTTCCTCGTAGAGCGATTTTGCTTCCTTGCGGCGGTAGGCGTCGTATTCGCCGCGCAGCCGCGCCTTCGGATCGTCGAGCGAACCCGCTGCGGATGCCACCGACGCCAGCTTGCCCGCGGTCGTTGCGCCCGGCAGCGCATCCGGGTCGACCGGCGGGGCATAACCCTTCTTCAGCGCATCCTTGAACAGCGCCCCGGCACTGCGTACCGGCGGCAGGGTGGTGCTGCGCATACGCTGCTCGGTCATCTGGAGTGCCGCGCGAATCCGGTTTTCCTCGCTGTCCGCATAAAGCGTCTGCGCTTCCTTCAAGGGAATGCCGAGCTTGACCATGCGGTCGACCAGCGTGCTGTCGAATACGTTCGGATGTTCGTCGAGCGCCAGCATCGGCTGCTTGCGCTCGGAAACGCGAAACTGGATCTCGGCCACGCGCCGGCCTTCGCGATGCTCGATCAGCTCGACAAAGATATTCGTGACCGCATTCACCTCGGCGATTGCCGGGCGCAGGTAATCGCGCTTGAAGTATTTGTATTCGCGCTTGGCCTCGTCGCCGGCTTCAGTGTCGGGGGTGCCCGACAGGATCGGCCGCCACCATTCCCAGGGCTCGCGCATCGTCAGGTGGCTCGGGTTGGTCAGGTAGCGCACGCAGATCTCGTACAAGGCCAGGCCGGCGCTGCTGCGCAACTGGCTCTGGAACTGCAGGCTCAGGCGCGCGTACTGGACGGGGTCGAGCAGCTTCTTCTTGATCTTCGGCGCGAACGAGAATTCGACCCAGACGCGGCGGGTGGTCGGATCCTCGAGAATTTCCGCATCGGCGATCAGCGTCGAGATCCCCCACTTGCGGCCGGGCTTCTGGCTCGAGGTGCCGGTGCTCCATTCGACCTGGACAGACACCATGCGTCGCAGGTGCTCCTTCACGAGCGCCGTGTCGTTCGAATCGAAAGCCGAGTTCGCGACGATGTCGGACAGCAGCGCCCGGTAGGTATCGCCGGAATCGTCGGCCTGCTGCGCGACGGCCAGCAACACGTTGAAGAGCTTGCGCGTCAGCAGCGTGATCTTGCCGCTCTTCGGCTGGATGGCGATCGCCTCGACCGCCTTGCGTAGTTCGGCGGAGCTGGCATTCACCACATCCACATCGGTTTTCTTGGCGCGCTTCGTAACCATGCGTCGGATCGGACAAGGAAAGTTTCCCGCAAGGATAGCGACTGCGGTGATGGGCGTCTACAAGCGGCCCCTCACCGTAGGCGGTGATGCACCGCGATTCGCAGCGCCTCACCCCAGGACGATCCCGCAAAAGCTCACCGATGGCAAAACCTGTGATGCCGGCGCCCGCTTTGTCGTCGCGGGTGACACGGCCGCGCATGATAGCCGCACCGATATCGAGGCGTCGAGAGCCCTCCCGTATCACCTCACCTTAAAAATTTTCCCGTGGACAAGGGCCGGAAAATCTGCACAGACCATCACCGGTTTCACAGCATGAAAACCCCGAAAAACAAGGGGAAATGGCCTGCCAGCACCGAAATGCTGTGTCAATCGTCCTGAGGCTCGCCGACCTCGGCGAAGCAGCGAGCCCCCGGCCAGGGTGAAGCACTGCCCTCTGACGGCGTCACCCTGCCAGGCAGGCCAACACGGTGCGCACAGCTTCCGACAAGCACTCACCGCCCCTGTGCGTCAAGCTGCCCAGGGATGCCCTCGGTGCACATCGGTTCATGCCCGGCGTCCTGTCGCCTCACCCTGTGGGGCGGACTACGACGGCGCAACAATGCACACAGCCCGTCGGCACCGTTCGAGCCAGGCCAGGAGCAATCAGCGCGATACGACCCCGTGGGTGGGCTCCAGCAAGCTCCGGAGCGTTCCCGCCTCGGAATCGCCCCAGGAAGCCCTCCCAGCGGCTGTCAGAGGCTCCGGGAGCCACCGGCGTCTCTGGGGGCTCCGATATCGCATCCGAGCCGTATTCATTCACCTCACCGGCTCGCCATCGATCCATATCGATACCTTCAAAAGGGTTGTCCACAGCTCCTCGAGGCCCGCCAAACCCGTCGTTTTACCGCATCCGCACATGAGCCCCCGAAAAACCTCACCTTTCGTCGCGAACCGGTGATGCACGACATCTAACGAAAAGCACCGGCATACGGGGCCTCACAGCCTGCTCGATCCCGAAAAGCCTCACCTTTCCCCAAAACATGCGTCACCTCAACCTCATCCGAGGCTCCCGAAAAATCTCACCCAAGGACTTGAACACCGGAAAATATTCATTAATTTCATACACTTACCCAGAATCGTGCAATGCAGCGCCGATTCCCCCAAGTTCCCGGAAGATCTCACCTCAACCCGAATCAGGAGATTCCTTCGGAGCTCAATACACTCCTGAAAAACCTCACCTCTCGTGAAAACGATCACGAAAAGCACGGCAAAAGTTCCAGTCTTGTCGGGGGTTTACGGGTAAGTGGACACCCACTGCTCCCGAAAAACCTCACCTTTGCCATTTTTTCGACTGTGTCGAGGTCCTGAAAAGCCTCACCTCAAAGCTTTTTTGGCCACCTTTCCGTCAATCCCGAAAATTCTCACCTCAAGCGTGGCTGGCGCTGAAATTGCAGGCAAAGGCTCCTGAAAAACCTCACCTCAAGCCTGTGATCGCCGTCAAACGCCCCAAAACGGTACTTTTTTCCCGTAAAAGCTCACGTCAATCCCGCCCCGAATCCCGAGAAACCTCACCTATGCCTATCAAATAGGCAAATCCCTGGAAGATTCGGGGCCAAACGGCCCCCCTGCAAAGCCTCACCTTAGGGATTCCCGCCCAAAACGACGCGATTCAGGCACCATGCGGTGTCGACGTCGATCTCCCTCCCGAAAAGCTTCACCTTTCGCACAGGGCCGGGAACGCTGTGCTCCTGAATCCGCTCACGATCTCTCCTGCAAGGCCTCACGCTCGCCCCCGAACCCCATCACTTCATGTCCCGCAAAAGATCACCATGATTCCCGTAAAGCTTCACCTTGTCGGCCGGAATCCCTTACCCAGTAAGGCTGTGCGGTGGCGTTAACGTTTTTAACAAGGGTTTCAAGGGTGTTTACTTCTATTACTCTCTACGAGCACCCGTGAGCTCCCTGAAACATCGCTTCTCTCCACCCTCCTTCTGTGTGAAACATCCCCAGATATTTGAGAAGCAGATGTTTAGTCTACAAAAACAATGATTTAGCTGAGATTCTTCGCTTTGTTTCACGGAATTTTGGAGAGAGGGGCAGCCAGCAGCGACTGTGGAAGACCTCAACAGCACAGACGGCAAGAAGCTGTGGTGTTTCCATCAAACACGTATCAAAAAATACGTATTCCATTATGATTGCTACGTATTGACCGATACTCTCGTTCCGATGACTCTCGACGACATCCGCCAGACGATCCGTGCCGAACTCGATGCGATGCGCACAGGCGGCGCACGCCGGCAGGATCTTTCGCTTCACGCCTGCAAACGCCTGTTTTTCGACCTGGGCATTCGGCCCTCCGCAGCCAATGTGCGCGACCTGACCCAAACCGGTAGCGCCGGCGATATCCCCAAGGACATCGATTTCTTCTGGGAGCGGATTCGCTCCGCCTCGAAGGTAAGGCTCGACGGCGGCAATTTGCCGAAATCCCTGGAAGACAAGGCTGGTGAACTGCTGGGCTCGCTATATGAGGAAGCACAGAAGGAAGCGCGAATCGGGCTGGAAGCCGAGCGGCAAGAAGCCAGCGACGAAATTGCCGCGGCAGCCCAGCGGGTTCGCGAGGCGCAGGTTCGCCACGAAACGCTCGAGCTCGCTCTTGCGCGTAGCGAGAACCGTGCGGAGCAATTGCAGGCGAAGCTCACCGAAGCGGAAATCCGCTTGGCAACCGCGTCGACGCACGGCGCGGCGCACCAGGATTCCCTGCAGGTGCTGACTCAGCGGCTCGAAAACGAAAACGAGCTGTTGAACAAGCGTTTGGAAGGAGAACAGCAGCAGAATGCGTCGCTAAGAGAAAGAATCGACGCCTTGCACGTCGAATCGCGTCAGAACACGGAACATTACGCCCAGCAGATCAAGGACGCGGTGGCCGAAGCCGAGCGCCGTGTGAAGCCAATGCTGGTAGAGCTCGATTCGCTGCGCAGCATGGCCGGCACTTATCAAGCGGGTCTGCGCGACGTGAACCGAAAAGAATTCGAGTTCTTACAACAACTTAGCGCCGCCAAGGCGCGCGCCGACCGACTCGACGAGCAACTGCGCGAACAGGGCGACGAGTTGACGGCCGCGACGCGGGAAATCGAGACATTGCGTCAGGCACAGGGCGTCCCATCCGGAATTGCCGTGTTGCTGCGACGCCTGGCCGATGCCGGGCTGCTCGACGCGGCGGCTTTCGAGGCGATCGGATCGTCGATCGATGCGCATGTGAATTTGCCGCCGCGCTGCCCGAAGTGCGAGGAGGGCGAACCGGAACTGTCGCACGACGAGGAAGGTTTCGAATTGCTGTGCCCGGAATGCGAACATGCTTCCGGCCATTGTGCCTCACGCTTCGAGGCGGTCACACAGTTCAACCGAATTGGCAGCTCAAGCGGCTCGCTGTGGTAAAGGTGAGGAAAATCGGGAGCCGAACGGTGAGGGCATTCAGGAGCTGATCGCTCACGGAATCAGACCAGACGCGGGCTTTCGGCCGAGTTCGCATCCGCTTCCTGGCTACCAATTGCGGTTTTTTCGAGATTGTCGCGCCAAGTCCGCCAGGCTCGGTGCAAGCGATTTGCCGAAACCGGCTGCATGAAGCCGAGCCAATGGCCAACGCGCTCGGGCGCGACGCCGTTTTCGAACAGTTCGGCCGCAAAAGTGTTGCGCAGCGTTTGTGGGCTGGCACGTTCGGTTCTCGAGTTGGCGATGTTGGCGGCTTCGACAATGGCATCGACCGCGCGCAGCATGGTGGCCTTGTGCATCGGCCGGCCGGTCAGCGAGGAAGGAAAGACCAGGTCGCCAGGAATATCGCAGCGCCGCCGTTCGGCGAGCCAGGCGTCGAATAGCGCGATCGCGAACGAGGCGAGATGCGTTTCGCGCTCGAAGGCCGGATGCGTGGAGGGCAGGCGCACCGCGGGCTCACCGGGTTTTACGCAACTAATCGTCAGCGTGCGCGCTTCCCCCGTTTTCAATCCGCCGCCAAGAAAGGCCGCCACCAGCGCGCGATCGCGCCGTTCCTTCCAATGCGACATGCCGCCCGCCGGCAGCGGCGAGAACAGATAGGCGAGCAGGGCCGCGCGTTCGGACGGCGAGAGGAAGCTGGTGGGTTCGTTGTCGCGTGCCCGGCGCCATAATGCTTCGCCATCCTGAGCAATGAAGCGGGCCGGGTTGGTCGAGCCGAATTCATTGCGACGTACATGGTCGAGCACCCGCTCGATGAGCCGCAAATAACGGACTCGTTGCGTTTTCTTGATCGGCAGCTCGCCGACGAAATTGGCGATCAATTGGGTGTCGACCGTGGCCAGCGTCTGTTGCCGTTCGCCGAGCCAGGTCAGGAACGCGCCCCATTGCGCGCGATAGACGTCGGCCGACGAACGGCGAAAGTCTTGCGTCGCGAGCCACGCGTCGAACGACGCGTCCGGTTGGGCGACCCAGTCCGCCTCGGTGCCGTCGAACAGATCGGGTTCGGTGGCTACCAGCGTCCCGGCAGTCGAGGGACTTGGAAGAGACATGTCTATAAATCCGTTAGTTGCTCAATGAGCGTAGTGCACCGAGCCAGGAATTGCCAGCCATCCATGGATGGCTGGTCGCCTGCCGCTCCGGCGCTTCGCGTCTGGCGAGACGGAAGCGGCGCAGAACGCGGTGGGCAATGGTGCCGGGACGCTTCAGCCGCCCCAGATGCGCACGCGCCGCGGACGCGAACTCGGCACCGGCTCGGCGGGACCGAGCTTCGGCTGCCGCGAGGCGGCCTCATAGGCCGAGACGGCATATGACAGCACCGCCGGCAGCGCATTGGACTGCGCGACGTCGATTGGATCGTCGGTTTCGGGGAATTCGAAATCCGCGGGCCTTTCGAACAGGCTGCGGATGAAGGGATCGTGCCGGGCGGCGAAGCCGAGATCGGCCATCGCCTCGGCCTCGATCGCCTGCAGCAGCCGCCACGTCAGCGGTACCCGCTGACGGATGTAGCGGGCGGCAATGTGGCGGACGATCATCTCCATGTCTTGCGCCGCAGCCTTGAAGCTGAGCGCGGCCAGGTCCTGTTCGGTCATAGCGGGCTCCTCGTGAGCCAACACTGTACAAATATACAGTGAATTGCGCAACTGCCGGATACGACAGGCCGGACGCGGGATTTCAGCGATGGATCACGATCAGCAGCGCCTTGGCCTCGCCGCGGCCGAGATTGCGGATCGCGTGCGGCGCATCGGCCGCGTAGCGCGCGGTCTCGCCCGTCTTCAAGCGCCGCGAACTGCTGCCGGCCTCGATCTCGATCGAACCGGCCAGCACGGTCAGGTGCTCGCGCGTGCCGGGCTCGTGGGCATTCGACACCAGCGCGCCATTGGCCGGCAGGGTCAGTTCATACCATTCGAAGCGGCCGGCCAGTTCGATCGGGCCCCAGACGCGCAACTGATATTGATTGTCATGGCCGGACAGCGTCGGGATGTCGTGCAGGCCGTCGACCCGGATCGTCTCCGGCGATTTCGGCTGCGCGAACAGCTCGTCGAGGCTGATGCCGAGCGCATTGGTCAGGCGCCAGGCCACCGCGATGGTCGGGTTGGCCTTGTCGCGCTCGATTTCCGAAAGCATCGATTTCGACACGCCGGCCGCGCGCGACAGGTCGTCGAGCGTGAGCTTGCGTTCGTTGCGCAGCCGCTGGATGGTCTCGCCGACGCGCGGCGGGATGCTCGCATCGCCCGCCGGCGGCGAGGCGGAAGCCGCGGCGCGGCGCGTGCCGGAAGAACTTGCCATTTGATATCGGTTCGCTTAGAGTCGTTCGATATCTCGAACTTGAGTTCGAAATACAGGAAAAATACGATAAACCCAACGGGCGACTATAACAGTAGCAGGCCGCGCGGCCGCCGCCACGAGCGGGCCGCCCGCGCGCCCCCAGCCCACTCAGGAGCAGACAGATGCGTGATGCCTTCCTCGCCCATGTGCGCGGAACCCTCGACCAGATCCGCGCCGACGGTTTCTACAAGACCGAGCGCGAGATCGCGAGCCCCCAGGCCGCGGACGTGAAGCTGGCCGACGGCGCCGGCGTGCTGAATTTCTGCGCGAACAACTATCTCGGCCTGGCCAACGATCGGCGCCTGGTGGCGGCCGCGGCGGCGGGCCTCGAGCGCGACGGCTTCGGGATGGCCTCGGTGCGTTTCATCTGCGGCACGCAGACGGTGCACAAGCAGCTCGAGGCGGCGCTGTCGCGCTTCCTCGGCACCGACGACACTATCCTCTATTCGAGCTGCTTCGACGCGAACGGCGGCCTGTTCGAGACGCTGCTCGGCGAAGAGGACGCGATCATCAGCGATGAACTGAACCACGCCAGCATCATCGACGGCGTGCGCCTGTCCAAGGCCAAGCGCTTCCGCTACAAGAACAACGACATGCAGGATCTCGAGGCGAAGCTGCGCGAGGCCGACGCGGCCGGCGCGCGCTTCAAGCTGATCGCGACCGACGGCGTGTTCTCGATGGACGGCATCATCGCCGACCTGAAAGGCGTCTGCGACCTGGCCGACCGTTACGGCGCGCTGGTGATGGTCGACGATTCGCACGCGGTCGGCTTCATCGGCGAACATGGCCATGGCACGCCCGAGCATTGCGGCGTGGCCGATCGGGTCGACATCGTCACCGGCACGCTCGGCAAGGCGCTGGGCGGTGCATCGGGCGGTTATGTGTCGGCCCGCAAGGAGATCGTCGAGCTGCTGCGCCAGCGTTCGCGTCCCTACCTGTTCTCGAACACGCTCGCGCCGAGCATCGCCGAGGCCTCGCTGGCCGTGCTCGAACTGCTCGCCAGCGACGAGGGCGCGCGCCTGCGCCGCCGCGTGCGCGAGAACGGCGCGCATTTCCGCCGCCGCATGAGCGAGGCCGGCTTCACCTTGGTGCCGGGCGAGCATCCGATCATCCCGGTGATGCTCGGCGATGCGCAGGTCGCGACCAGGATGGCCGATGCGCTGCTGGCCGAAGGCGTCTACGTGATCGGCTTCTCGTTCCCGGTGGTGCCGCGCGGCCGTGCGCGGATTCGCACGCAGATGAGCGCGGCCCACACGCCCGAGCAGATCGATCGTGCCGTCGACGCCTTCGTGCGGGTCGGCAAGTCGCTGGGCGTGATCTGAGGAGAAGCGGAGATGAAAGCGCTGGCGAAACTCGAACGCGGCCCCGGCCTGCGGATGACCGACGTGAAGCGGCCCGAGGTCGGGCATAACGACGTGCTGATCAAGATTCGCCGCACGGCGATCTGCGGCACCGACATCCATATCTGGAAGTGGGACGACTGGGCGCAGAAGACGATTCCGGTGCCGATGCATGTCGGCCACGAATACGTCGGCGAGATCGTCGAGATGGGACAGGAAGTGCGCGGCTTCGCGATCGGCGACCGCGTATCCGGCGAAGGCCACATCACCTGCGGGTTCTGCCGCAATTGCCGGGCGGGGCGGCGGCATCTGTGCCGCAATACCGTCGGCGTCGGCGTGAATCGCGAGGGGGCCTTCGCCGAGTACCTGGCGATCCCGGCCTTCAACGCCTTCAAGATCCCGCCCGAGATCTCCGACGACCTGGCCGCGATCTTCGATCCGTTCGGCAATGCCACGCACACGGCGCTGTCCTTCAACCTGGTCGGCGAGGACGTGCTGATCACGGGTGCCGGGCCGATCGGCATCATGGCCGTGGCGATCGCGAAACATGTGGGCGCACGCAACGTGGTGATCACCGACGTCAACGATTACCGGCTCGGCCTCGCGCGCAAGATGGGCGCGACGCGTGCCGTGAACGTTGCGCGCGAATCGCTGCGCGATGTGATGCACGAACTGCACATGACCGAAGGCTTCGACGTCGGCCTGGAGATGTCGGGCGTGCCGAGCGCGTTCACCAGCCTGCTCGATGCGATGAACCACGGCGGCAAGGTCGCGCTGCTCGGCATTCCGCCGGCGCAGACGGCGATCGACTGGAACCAGGTGATCTTCAAGGGGCTCGAGATCAAGGGCATCTATGGCCGCGAGATGTTCGAGACCTGGTACAAGATGGTGGCGATGCTGCAAAGCGGGCTCGACCTCTCGCCGATCCTCACCCATCGTTATGCCGTCGACGACTATGAAGCGGCGTTCGCGGCGATGCTCTCCGGCGAGAGCGGCAAGGTGATTCTCGACTGGACCGTCTGAGTCGGGTATCACGCAAGGCCTGCATCAAGCGATGCCGGTGTCTGGCGCGACAGCGCCGGCGCCGGCATTTTTCATGGGCGGCCGCGAAGCGCTTTTATTCAGTAATCCATATCGAAGGCGAGAAGCCCACCTCAGCCGCGGCGGCTGCAGGACGACAGCGTGACGATGCGCGGTCCCGTCTCGGGCAGGCTGACCGGCTGGGCGGTCGAGCGGCACAGGATCGCGCTGTCGTAGGCGCGGCCGGCGAAGCGGACCACGTCGGCGATCTCGAAGCCGAGGCTGCGGTAGAAGGCCAGCAGGTGCGTGGCGGGATAGGGCGTGTCGAGCGCGAGCCGGGCATAAGCGCGCGAGGCGGCCCAGCGCACCGCGAACGCGACCAGCGCGCGGCCCACGCCGCGGCTTTGCCAGATCGGATCGACGCCGAACTGCCGCAAGCTGGCGACGTCGCGGCAGCGATAGAGATGGTTCGTGCCGGCCTGGTCGCGCTCGTGCAGCGTCATGGTCGCAATCACATGGCCATGGCAGGTCGCGACGAAGCAGGTGCCGGCCAGCGCGCGCTGGCGCGTCGCCGAGGCGGGCTGGTCGACGCACGGACAGTTCAGTCCCATCGCGCCGAGCCGGCCGAAGGCGCGATGCAGCAGGACCGTCAGCGTCTCGTAATCGTCGCGCGCCGGATCGAACGGCCGTAGCACGATGCGATCGTACGGCTTCGGCACATAGGCGGTGTTCGGAACGGGGGCGAGACGAGGTGTCGACATGGCGTTTCCTGAACCTGATTCGGTTGTCCGAAGTGTAGGAACGGCCGCTGGCGACGATCAAGAAAAAATGTCGTAAACGCCGGCCGGCGCGGGCTCGCCGCGCCGGCGCCGAGGCTTACTGGGCGGGGTTTGCCGCGCCGTCGCCACCGGCTGGCGGCATTTCGAACTCGGCCTCGATCCGCACCCGCACGTCGTCGCCGACAGCCGGGTACCAGGTCGGGATGTCGAAGGCCGCGCGGCTGAAGCTGCCGCTGGCCGAGAAGCCGACGGTCGGCTGCTTGGTGAGCGGGTTGCGGCCGTAGCCGTTGAAGGTGACCGCCAGCGTGATCGGCTTGGTGGTGCCGCGGATCGTCAGGTTGCCGGCCAGCTTGCCGGTGTTCTCGCCGGTCGGCGTCCAGCCGGTGCTGTCGAAGCGGATCGAGGGATAGCGCGCGGCGTCGAGCGCGTCGCTGCCGGTCACCATGCGATCGAGAATCGGCACGTTGGTGTCGAGGCTGGACGCGTCGATGGTCGCGCTGACCTGGCTCATGGCCGGGCCGCCGGCGCGCCAGTCCAGCACCGCGCTGGCCTTGTCGAAGCGCATCGTGAAGCGCGAGTAGCCGAAGTGCGAGACGTCGAACGAGACGCTCCAGTGATGCGGATCGAGCGTGTAGCGCCCGACCGGCACCTTCTCGGTGGCCGTCGAGACGTGATGCGTGACGACCGCCACGGGCGTGCAGGCGGTTGCCAGCGCGAGCCCCAGGCCGCCGATGAGGGCGCGCCATCGCGCGCCGGATTGCCAAGCCATGACCGTCTCCTGTTGTGTCCGGGCACGATAGCGCAGGCAAGCTCGCTTGACAAAGGAGAATGATCGTTCTACCTTATGCGCCATGAACGAGAGCAAGCGAAGAAACTCAGCAGTTCCTCAAGAACCCGAGCCGGCGGCGGGCAATGCGCGCTTGCGCCTGCTCGAGGCCGCGGAGGAACTCGTTTATGCGGGCGGTATTCATGCCACCGGCGTCGACGCGATCGTCAAGCGCTCGGGTGCCGCGCGCAAGAGCTTTTATACGCACTTCGAATCGAAGGAAGCCTTGGTAACGGCAGCCTTGGCGCGGCGCGACGATCGCTGGATGGCCTGGTTCATCGACGGCACGCGCGAGCGGGGCAAGACGCCTCGTGCCCGGCTGCTGGCGATGTTCGATGTCTTGCGCGAATGGTTCGAGCGGCCCGATTTTCACGGCTGCGCCTTCCTCAACGCGGCGGGCGAGATCGGCGACGTGCATGATCCGATCCGCGGCGTGGCGCGTTATCACAAGGAGCGGCTGCTGGCCTTCGTGCGCGAGGAGTGCGATGCCTTGGCCGATGCCGACGGCATCGATCGCAGGAACGCGGCGCGCCTGTCGCGTCAGTGGCTGGTGCTGATCGACGGCGCGATCGGCGTGGCGCTGGTCAGCGGCGATGCCTCGGCATCGCGCGATGCGCGCTCGGCCGGCGAGGTACTGCTGGCAGCCTTCGAGGCCCGCGCCGACTGAGCAACACCCAGGCGCCGCACGGTTTGCATGCGGCGCGACGAGATGATCGCCTTCACGCGAGTGCGCGAAGGCTTGTTTGCAGTCCTGAGAAACTTGCAGTTCCCAACGACCTACGCAGCCAGGAGAAACACCATGTCCGAAGTCAGCGAAATCCGTCCGCCGCTCCCGCCGTTCACGCGCGAGACCGCCATCCAGAAGGTGCGTGCCGCCGAGGACGGCTGGAATACGCGCGATCCGCAACGCGTGTCGCTCGCGTACACGCGCGACAGCAAGTGGCGCAACCGCGCCGAGTTCGTCACCGGTCGCGAGGAGATCGTCGGCCTGCTGACGCGCAAGTGGGCGCGCGAGCTCGACTATCGCCTGATCAAGGAACTGTGGGCCTTCGACGGCAACCGTATCGCCGTGCGCTTCGCCTACGAATGGCATGACGATGCCGGCAACTGGTTCCGCTCCTACGGCAACGAGAATTGGGAGTTCGACGAGAACGGCCTGATGGCGCGTCGCCACGCGAGCATCAACGACCTGCCGATCCGCGAGCAGGATCGCCTGTTCCACTGGCCGCTCGGTCGTCGTCCCGACGATCACGCGAGCCTGTCGGATCTCGGTCTGTAAGCTGATGTGAAACATGCGGGGCCATTCGGCGACGAGCCGGATGGCCCCGTCTTGCATGGTGCTCGCGATATCGCGCACGGTTCGAGAGAGATGACGATGTCGCTCACCTTGTCGTGCGGAGTTCGCTTCGCGCGATTCCGCTTCGGTGCGCTGCGTGAGGGCGTGGTTCATCACCGATCACAGCACACGTATCGATGAACGGTGCCAATTCGATACATGCAGCGGCTCACCATCGAGCGCGCCCACGATGTCGTTAATTTCGCGGCAATGGCTTCACAGCCAGGCGGCACGCCCTGTATCGATACCCTCAGCGCAACTAACGACCAACATCCGCATGGCTTCACAGGTGCGCAAGGCGAGGCCGTCCCGCATCACCTTGCGTGCATGCAGGGTGAAATCGACTGTGCGGGATGCGCTTGAGGTGAGGAAATTCGGGAGGGGCCCCGCCGATAAGGTGAGGCTTTTCGGGATTCGATGAACGGTGCGCGGTAGCGCGCACCGTTGGTCACCGATGAACCTTCACGAGCGGAAGGACAGGACGCAGGCCTCTCAGGCGAGCAGTTGCGCGACCACCGCTTCGCCCACTTCCTGCGTGCTCGCCTTGCCGCCGAGATCGCCGGTGCGCGGCCCATGCTTGAGCACGTGCTCGATCGCGGCGAGGATCGCGTCGTGCGCCTCGCGCTCGACGCCGGTGCCGTGACCGAGGAAGTCCACCATCATCGCCGCCGACCAGATCATCGCGATCGGATTGGCGATGTAGCGCCCGGCGATGTCGGGTGCCGAACCGTGCACGGGCTCGAACAGCGAGGGGAACTTGCGATCCGGGTTCAGGTTCGCCGAGGGCGCGATGCCGATCGTGCCGGTGCAGGCCGGGCCGAGATCCGACAGGATGTCGCCGAACAGGTTGGAGGCGACCACCACGTCGAAGCGATCGGGATTCAGCACGAAGCGCGCGCAGAGGATGTCGATGTGCTGCTTGTCCCATTTCACCTCGGGATACTGCTGCGCGATCTCGGCCGCGCGCGCATCCCACCACGGCATGCTGATCGCGATGCCGTTGCTCTTGGTGGCCACCGTCAGCTCCTTGGCGCGGCTCTGGGCCAGGTCGAACGCGAACTTCATCACGCGCTCGGTGCCGGTGCGCGTGAACACCGCCTGCTGGACCACGAACTCGCGCTCGGTGCCCTCGAACATCGCGCCGCCCACCGACGAGTATTCGCCCTCGGTGTTCTCGCGCACGATCATGAAGTCGATATCGCCTGCCTTGCGGTTGGCGAGCGGGCTCGGCACGCCCTCGAACAGGCGCGCCGGGCGCAGGTTGACGTACTGGTCGAATTCGCGACGGAACTTCAGCAGCGAGCCCCACAGCGAGATGTGGTCGGGCACCGTGTCGGGCCAGCCCACCGCGCCGAACAGCAGCGCATCCATGCCGGCGAGCTGGGCCTTCCAGTCGTCGGGCATCATCTGGCCATGCTGCGCGTAATAATCGCAGCTGGCCCAGTCGATATGGGTCGCCTCGAAACGGATGCCGAAGCGGCGCGTGACCGCATCGAGCGCCCGCATCCCTTCGGGCATCACCTCGCGGCCGATGCCGTCGCCGGGAATCACCGCAATCCTGTAGACCTTCTCGCTCATCGCCAGCGCCTCCTCGTTCTCGTGCCTGGGTTGCCCGGCGGCGCCGGGCTTCGAAAGTGCGGACCGATCGGCTCGGTCCTGCATCGCTTCCGAGCATTCTATTGATTCCGTCCAGGATTAGAATCGGAATCCGGTTAAACGACTTTCCACACATCGTGAATAAAGCGCCGAATCTCGACGACCTGCGCGTATTCAGCATCGTCGTGCGGGTGGCCAGCTTCAGCGCGGCGGCCGAGCAGCTCGGCGTCTCGCCGGCCTATGTCAGCAAGCGCGTCGCCCTGCTCGAGGGCCAGCTCGGCACGCGGCTGCTGCATCGCTCGACGCGGCGCGTGGCCGTCACCGATTCCGGCGAGCGCGTGTTGGCCTGGGCCGAGAAGATCCTCGACGACGTCGATCACCTGGTGGAGGACGTCTCCACCACGCGCACGGTGCCGCGCGGCACACTGCGCATCTCGAGCAGCTTCGGCTTCGGCCGTCACGTGCTCGCGCCGGCGCTGCTCGATTTCAGCGAACGCTTTCCGCAGATCAATGTGCGGCTCGATCTGTTCGACCGGCTGGTGGACGTGGCCGGCGAGGGTTTCGACCTGGACGTGCGGATCGGCGATGAAATCGCCGAGCATCTGATCGCGAAACGGCTCGCGACCAACTATCGTGTGCTGTGTGCCTCTCCCGCGTATCTCGAACGACACGGCGCGCCGCGCCAGATCGCCGACCTCGGTTCGCACCAGTGCCTGGCGATCAAGGAGCGCGATCACCCGTTCGGCGTGTGGCGCCTGACGCAGCGCGGCGAGACGAGTTCGGTAAAGGTCGGCGGCGCGCTCTCGACCAATCACGGCGAGGTGGCCGTGCAATGGGCGCTGGCCGGCAAGGGCATCGTGCTGCGTTCGATCTGGGAAGCCGGGCCGCTGCTCGACAGCGGTGCGCTCAAGCGCGTGCTGCCCGACGTCACGCAGCCGGCCAATGTGTGGGCGGTCTATCCGGCGCGGCTGGCCGCGTCGGCGAAGGTGCGCGTGTGCGTCGACTTCCTGGCGGAGGCGTTCGCGCAATGGCGCGCAGCGGCGTGATCGGCCGCCGTGTCGCGCCAGGATGGTCGATTCGATTGCAATACGGCAGGTGATCCGACAAAACCACGAAACCTCACCGGAGGAGACACATCATGAGCCCCTTGGCCCGGCGCGTCGCGATCGCGCAGATGCAGTTCGTCATCGCGCTCGCGGTGATGTTCGTGGTGTCGTCCGACTCACCACGCTACTGGCAGGGCTGGCTCTACTGGGCCGTGTTCTCGCTCTGCACCTCGGCCACGGCAGCCTGGTTCACGCGGCGCGATCCGGCCTTGATCGAGCGGCGCATGCATGTCGGCGTGCGTGCCGAAACCTCGCCGCTGCAGAAAGCCGTGCTGGCCGTGGCCGGCCTCGGCAGCGCGGCGCTGGTGATCGGCGCCGGCCTGGAATGGCGCTTCACGCAGCCTCGCTTCGACCTGGCGATGGTGCTGGCGGGCAACGCGCTGCTGGTGCTCGGCTTCGCGATTTGCTTCGCGGTGCTGCGCGCGAATACCTTCGCCGCGAGCACGATCACGCTGGCCGAGAACCAGACCGTGATCTCGACCGGGCCCTACGCCTATGTGCGCCATCCCATGTACTCGGCCGCAATGGTGATGTTTTTCGGGAGCCCGCTGGCCTTGCAGTCCTGGAGTGCGCTGGGCTGTGCCGTGGTCCTCACCGCAGCGATCGTGGTGCGTCTGCTCGACGAGGAAAAATACCTGGAAGCCCGTCTGGCGGGCTATTCCGACTACTGCCGCACAGTGCGCCGGCGACTCGTGCCGGGAATATGGTGAGTCGGCTCACCGTTGCGCGCGCACGCAAATCGATGCAAGGCGGTTAAAGGTGAGAGTTTTCGGGAGCAGGGAAAACAGGCTGCGCGCCTGTGTCTTCAGCCTTGCGAATGGCTCGTGTCGTGCGCGTGCTGCAGGCGCTCGCGGCTCTTGCTCAGGTGCACGCGCATCGCGGCGCGCGCGTCGTCGGGCTCCTGTCGCTCGATCGCGCGATAGATCCAGCGGTGCTCGTCGAGCACCTGGCGCAGCACGTCGATCTGGTCGAGCTCGGCCAGCTCGGCGCTGCCCAGGCGCGTGCGCGGGCTGACCGAACGGCCGAGCTGGCTCAGCACGTCGACGAAGTAGCGGTTGCCGCTGGCCTGCGCGATCTGCAGATGGAACTCGATGTCGTGCGCGAGCGTGTCGGTGCTGCCGCGCTGGAGCTCGGCCTCGAAGCGTTCGAGCGCGACCTGCATCAGCCGCAGGTTCTGCTCGGTGCGCCGCTTGGCGGCCAGCGCCGCCGACGCCGCCTCCACATCCATGCGGAATTCGAGCACGGCCATCGCATCGAGCATGTTCGACAGGTCGGCGGTCGGCAACTGCATGGTCGCGTCGTTGTGCGGCGCCAGCACGAAGGTGCCGACGCCATGACGCGTCTCCACGATGCGCGCGGCCTGCAGGCGCGAGATTGCCTCGCGGATCACCGAGCGGCTCACCGAGAGCTGCTTCATCATCGCGACCTCGGTCGGCAGCCGGTCGCCGGGCCGCAGGGCACCGCGACGGATTTCTTCGGACAGGGACGCGACGACCTTCTCGGACAGGCTGCTCATGAGTGCTTGCGGGGCGAGGAAAACGGTTCTGGAAAATTGGGGCGGGTCATGACCTCTTGTCGAGGTCATCCGATGTCCCGAATCCCGGCATCATAGCCGCAAACCTGGAGCGGACAAGCGGTTCGAGACCGATTTGGCGAGAGATATCGGGAAATCACGGAGCGATCACGGGTGTTCGGCGTTCGCCAGATCCCGGTTCGAGGCAGCCGGAAATCATCAGACGACGCAATGACTCGTTGTCGGACAAGGGCATCGATTTCCACGTAAAATCTCTGTTGTCTGACGTCCTAGCATGACCATCTCGCAAGACTTGTCGAACTCGTGAAAGTGGCATGTCTCGAGCTTCAATATTGAATATGGAGGACCCAGGGTAAACGCGGCTAATCGACAAACAGGTTGTCCGACTACAATGTTGTCAGACAACGTATCACGCAAAATCGTGCAGAGCGATCGACGGGTGCTACGTGAGGCTCGTCCAGGCCGCCCGCGGCCGATACAGGAGACATCGTTGACAGCAGCTCTCGGCACGGCAGCGAACCCGCTCGATTCGGCGGTCGCCAAGGTGATGCGGCATGTGATGCCGTTGTTCCTGGTGATGTTCATCGCGAACTACATCGATCGCGTGAACATCGGTTTCGTCAATTCGCACATGCATGCCGACCTCGGCATCGGCGCGGCCACCTACGGCTTCGGCAGCGGGCTGTTCTTCGTCGGCTACGCGCTGTTCGAGGTGCCCTCGAACGTGCTGATGCAGAAGTTCGGCGCGCGTGCCTGGCTGACGCGGATCATGGGCACCTGGGGCGTGGTCGCGGCGGCCATGGCCTTCGTCTGGAACGAGCAGTCGTTCTACGTGCTGCGCTTCCTGCTCGGCGTGGCCGAGGCGGGTTTCTTCCCCGGCGTGGTGTTCTACTTCACGCAGTGGCTGCCGCAAGCGTCGCGCGGCAAGGCGGTGGCGATCTTCCTGGGCGGCTCGGCGTTCGCCTCGGTGCTGTCGGGGCCGATCACGGGCAGCCTGCTGTCGATCAGCGGCCTGGGCCTGAAGGGCTGGCAGTGGATGTTCCTGATCGAGGGCGGCTTCTCGATCCTGTTGTGCGGCGTGAGCTGGATGATGCTGAAGTCGCGCATCGACGACGCGCCCTGGCTGAGCAGCGCGGAAAAGCAGGCGCTGCACTCGACCATCGCGGCCGAGCAGGCCGAGCGCGATGCGCGCGGCAATGCGCATGTGCCGACCATGAAGCTGCTGCGCGATCCGCAGATCCTGTTGTTCTGCTTCCTGTATTTCGCGATCCAGCTGACGATCTACGCGGCCACCTTCTGGCTGCCGACCATCATCCGCAAGATCGGCGGGCTGAGCGATTTCCAGGTCGGGCTGCTCAATGCGATTCCCTGGCTGATCGCGATGGTCGCGATGTACGGCTTCGCGATGGCCTCGGCGCGCTGGCGTCATCAGCGTGCCTGGATGGCCACCGCGCTGGTGATCGCGGCCTGCGGGCTGTTCGCGTCGACCACCAGCAACGCGCTGATGTCCTTCGTCGCGATCTGCTTCGCGGCGATCGGCTTCAAGGCGGCTTCGTCGCTGTTCTGGCCGATCCCGCAAGCTTATCTGGATGCGCGGGTCGCGGCGGGCGTGATCGCGCTGATCAACTCGCTCGGCAATCTCGGCGGCTTCTTCGCGCCGGCCGCCTTCGGCTACCTGCAGCAGCACACGGGCTCGATCAAGGGCGGCCTGTATGGCCTGGCGGCGGCCTCGCTGATCGCGGCCGCGGCGGGCTTCCTGGCGCGCAGCCGGCCCGCCGGCACCACGCCCGACGGCGGTACGCTGTCGAGCAGCAACCCGCATTGAAGCACGCGCATCGCGCATGAATGAGGCGGCGGCGCCCACGAGGTGCCGCCGGATTTTGCAAGCTTTCTCCAGCGCCGGATTCGGCGCCTTTTTCAGGTAACGCTCCATGTCCTCGAATTCCATCCAGGCAAACGCCACCCCTGTCGTGACCGAGCTGCGCGTCGTGCCGGTCGCCGGCCGCGACAGCATGCTGATGAACCTGAGCGGCGCGCACGGCCCGTTCTTCACGCGCAACGTCGTGATCCTGCGCGACAGCAGCGGCCATACCGGCGTGGGCGAAGTGCCGGGCGGCGAGGCGATCCGCAAGACCATCGACGATGCGCGCGGGATCGTGGTCGGCCAGTCGATCGGCAACCTGCAGGCGATGCTGAATCGCGTGCGCTCGACCTTCGCCGATCGCGACGCCGGCGGCCGCGGCCTGCAGACCTTCGACCTGCGCACCACCATCCACGCCGTCACGGCGCTGGAGGCGGCGCTGCTCGACCTGCTCGGCCAGCACCTGAACGTGCCGGTGGCGGCCTTGCTCGGCGAAGGCCAGCAGCGCGACGAGGTCGAGATGCTCGGCTACCTGTTCTACATCGGCGACCGCAACAAGACCGACCTGGCCTATGCCAGCGGCGCCGATGGCCGCGACGACTGGGAGCGCCTGCGCACCGAGGAGGCGATGACGCCGGAGGCGGTGGTGCGCCTGGCCGAGGCCGCGCAGGCGCGCTACGGCTTCAACGACTTCAAGCTGAAGGGCGGCGTGCTGTCCGGCGACGAGGAGATCGAGGCCGCCAAGGCGCTGGCCGAGCGCTTCCCGCAAGCGCGCGTGACGCTGGACCCGAACGGCGCCTGGTCGCTCGCCGAGGCGGTGCGCCTGTGCCGCGACATGCACGGCGTGCTGGCCTACGCGGAAGATCCCTGCGGCGCCGAGAACGGTTATTCCGGCCGCGAGGTGATGGCCGAATTCCGCCGCGCCACGGGCCTGCCGACGGCCACCAACATGATCGCCACCGACTGGCGCCAGATGGGCCACGCGATCCAGCTGCAATCGGTCGACATCCCGCTGGCCGATCCGCACTTCTGGACCATGCAGGGCTCGGTGCGCGTCGCGCAGATGTGCAACGACTGGGGCCTGACCTGGGGCTCGCACTCGAACAATCACTTCGATATCTCGCTGGCGATGTTCACGCACGTGGCGGCCGCCGCGCCGGGCAAGATCACCGCGATCGACACGCACTGGATCTGGCAGGACGGCCAGTTCCTGACGCGCGATCCGCTGCAGATCGTCGGCGGCAAGGTGAAGGTGCCGGCCAGGCCGGGCCTGGGCATCGAGGTCGACATGGATGCGCTCGAGCGCGCCAACGCGCTGTACGAGCAGCACGGCCTGGGCGCGCGCGACGACGGCGTCGCGATGCAGTACCTGATCCCGAACTGGAAGTTCGACAACAAGCGCCCCTGCCTGGTGCGCTGAACTCGACATCGACACGACATTCAACGCGATCGGCCGGGCCGGCTCGATCGCCTCACGAACCGAACCAAGCAAGCACATGACCACGCCTCAGGAACTCAAGCAGATCATCTCGGAAGGCCTGCTGTCCTTCCCCGTCACCGACTTCGACGCCGAGGGCAACTTCCGCCCGAGCACCTATGTCGAGCGCCTCGAATGGCTCGCC
>NZ_VWWC01000064.1:0-35741 GCF_011753175.1 Burkholderia sp. Cy-637
CCCTTTAGCCTGATGACCATAGCGAGTCGGTACCACCCCTTCCCATCCCGAACAGGACCGTGAAACGACTCCACGCCGATGATAGTGCGGATTGCCCGTGTGAAAGTAGGTAATCGTCAGGCTTCCCTCATGACAACCCCCGTTGCCCTAGGCAGCGGGGGTTTTGTCTTTCCAGCAGCTGGATAGTAGCGCAGCGTAGAATCGCCACATTCGTCCGAATGTCGAGCGCTCCATGCACGCCCCCGTTGAATTCGCCCGTGCCGTCTGCCCGCACGATTGCCCTGACACATGCGCGCTTCGCGTTTCGATCGACGGCGAGGGCCGTGTCAGCAAGGTCAATGGCGACCCCGATCATCCACCGACACAAGGTGTGCTCTGCACCAAGGTCAGTCGCTACGCGGATCGAATCTATCATCGCGAGCGCCTGAATACGCCTCTGAAGCGAATCGGGCCGAAGGGCGAAGGGCGCTTCGAAGCGATCGGCTGGGACCAGGCGAATCGAATCGTAGCCGAGCGACTCGGTGAAATCGCGCGGCGCGCGCCGGAGGCGATCGTCCCTTACAGCTACGCGGGCACCATGGGCTTGATCCAGGGCGAAAGCCTC
Source organism: Burkholderia sp. Cy-637 (assembly GCF_011753175.1). NCBI lineage: Bacteria > Pseudomonadati > Pseudomonadota > Betaproteobacteria > Burkholderiales > Burkholderiaceae > Burkholderia > Burkholderia sp. Cy-637. The sequence continues at coordinate 605 of NZ_VWWC01000064.1, forward strand.
GCCCAGCGCTTCATGAATGTGCTTGGTGCCTCGCGTCTCGAGCGCACGATCTGTTCGTCGGCGGGGTCGGCCGGATTGCGCTACACCTACGGCGCAAGCGTGGGCATGCATGTCGACTTCTTCGAGGAAAGTGAACTCATCCTGATCTGGGGCGCGAATCCCGTCGCCTCGAGCCTGCACTTCTGGACGCGAGCGCAGGAAGCAAAACGGCGCGGCGCTCGACTGATCGCCATCGATCCTTATTGCTCGCTAACCGCGGACAAATGTCATCAACATATCGCGATTCGGCCGGGAACCGACGCTGCCTTCGCGCTCGGCATGATGCATGTACTGATCACGGAAGACCAGCTCGACCACGCCTATCTGCGCGACCACACGCACGGTTTCGAAGAACTGAAGGCGCGGGCTTTGTCCTATCCGCCTACGCGCGTGGCCGAAATCTGTGGCGTATCCGAAGCGGAAATCATCGATCTTGCTCTCATCTACGGTCAAACCCGGAAATCGGCGATTCGCCTCAACTACGGGATGCAGCGAACTCGAGGCGGCGGCAATGCCACGCGGGCCATCGCGAGCTTGCCGGCGCTGACCGGTGCCTGGCGCGATCGCGCGGGCGGCTTGCTGATGTCGGCGTCGGAATGGGCGCCGGTGAATTCAGCGGCGCTAGGCCGTCCCGATCTGCTGCCGGGTTGGCCGAACAAGCTGCCGAGATCGATCAATATGAACGCCATTGGCGACGCCTTGCTACATCCTGGCGATGCCGGCTTCGGCCCGAAAATCGAAGCGCTGATCGTCTACAACTCGAATCCAGTAGCGGTGGCTCCGGATTCGGTGAAGGTGGCGCGTGGCTTTGCCCGCGAGGACCTGTTCACCGTGGTTCTGGAGCATTTCCAGACCGACACCGCCGATTATGCCGACCTCGTGCTGCCGGCCACGATGCAACTCGAGCACCTCGACGTCCATAAATCCTACGGCCACACCTATGTCATGGCCAACCTGCCGGCGATCGCGCCGATCGGCGAATCGAGGCCGAATACCGAGATCTTTCGCGGCTTCGCCCGTGCGATGGAGCTGACCGAGCCCGCCCTATATGAAGACGACGAAACGCTTGCGCGTGTGTCCTTGCGCTGGGATGATCCGGCACTCGATTGCGATTGGGATGCGCTGAAAGAGAACGGATGGCAAAAGCTGAAGCTGGCTGATGCGCCGTTTGCAAACGGTGGATTTCGCACGCCTTCCGGGAAATGCGAGTTCTACAGCGAGCGGCTCGCGCAAATGGGCCTCGATCCGGTGCCTGACTACCTGCCGCCGCACGAATCGCCGGATGGCGCCCCGGAGTTGGCAGCACGTTATCCGCTCGCGATGATCTCGCCGCCGGCGCGCCATTTCCTGAACAGCACCTTCGTCAACATCGAGAGCCTTCGCGCGACGGAGCGCGAACCCCATCTCGAACTGCATCCCGACGATGCTGCTGCGCGAGACATTGTCGAGGGCGATAGGGTGCGCGTGTTCAACGACCGCGGTTCCATGCAGGCTCGCGCGGTGGTTACCGAGCGGGCGCGCCGTGGCCTCGTGGTTGGCCTGTCGATCTGGTGGAAGAAATTCGCGCCGGACGGCTGCAACGCCAACCAGGTGACGAGCCAGGCGCTGACCGACCTCGGCAACGCCGCGACTTTCTACGACTGCCTGGTCGAGGTCGCGCGCGCTTGATGGTGAGCAAGCGCAGGGCGCGCGTTCGATCTGCGTCGGAATCGTGGCGAAAGCGCGGTGAACGGGGTCGAACACGAGCCAAGCCCGTCGCGGAAGTTGGAAAGGAGTGTCTAACCCGGTTGTTTCGAAGCAGCCGAGCGGCTAGGATGCGTTTTTAGCACGACCATTCGAAAATCAGTGAGGAGACGTGTTGCATGGACAAGATTTGGCTGAAATCGTACCCACCCGGCGTTCCGGCCGAAATCGATCCATCGCGTTATCCGACCGTACCCGACCTGCTCGATGAGAGCTTCCGCTCGTATCGCGACCGGGCCGCTTTCATCTGCATGGGCAAGTCGTTGAGCTATGGCGAGCTCGATGCGATGTCGCGCAAGCTCGGCGCCTGGTTCCAGTCGCGCGGCCTCGCGCGCGGCGCGCGCATCGCGATCATGATGCCGAACGTGCTTCAGTATCCCGTCGCGATTGCTGCCGTGCTGCGCGCCGGTTATACGGTGGTCAACGTCAATCCCCTCTACACGCCGCGCGAGCTCGAGCATCAGCTGACGGACAGCGGCGCTGAAGCGATCGTGATCCTCGAGAACTTCGCGGCCACCCTCCAGGCGGTGATCGACAAGACGGCGGTCAAGCATGTCGTCGTGGCGGCGATGGGCGATCTGCTCGGCTTCAAGGGCTTGATCGTCAACTACGTCGTGCGCAAGGTGAAGAAGATGGTGCCGGCCTGGCAACTGAAGTCCTTCACGCGCTTCAATGCCGCGCTGGCCGAGGGCGCGCGCCAGACATTCACGGCGCCGAAGCTCGGCCCGGACGACGTCGCCTTCCTCCAGTACACGGGCGGCACGACCGGGGTCGCGAAGGGCGCGACGCTGTTGCAGCGGAACATCGTCGCCAACGTGCTGCAGTCGGAGGAGTGGCATGCGCCGGCCTATACCAAGGTGCCGGGCCTGTCGCAGTACATCACGGTCGCCGCGTTGCCGCTCTATCACGTGTTCGCGCTGACCGTCTGCGGCTTCCTGACCATGCGCACCGGCGGTACCGCGCTGCTGATCCCGAATCCGCGCGACATCGGCGGCATGTTCAAGGAGCTCAAGCGCTACTCGGTGTCGACCTTCCCGGCCGTCAACACGCTCTACAACGCGATGCTGAATCATCCCGATTTCGACCAGCTCGACTTCTCGAAACTGGCGGTCGCGAATGGCGGCGGCATGGCGATCCAGGAAAGCGTCGCGAAGCGCTGGTACGAGAAGACCGGCACGCCGATCGTCGAGGGTTACGGCCTGTCCGAAACCTCTCCCGTGGTCAGCTGCAATCCGGTGACCGCGACCGAGTACACCGGCACCATCGGCCTGCCGGTGTCGTCGACCGAAATTTCGATTCGCGACGACGACGGCAAGGAAGTCCCGCTCGGCCAGCCCGGCGAGATCTGCATCCGCGGCCCGCAGGTGATGGCGGGTTACTGGAATCGCCCCGACGAAACCGCCAAGGTCATGATGGCCGACGGCTTCTTCAAGTCCGGCGATATCGGCGTGATGGACGAGTGCGGCTACGTGAAGATCGTCGATCGCAAGAAGGACATGATCCTGGTCTCGGGCTTCAACGTCTATCCGAACGAGGTGGAGGACGTGGTGGCCTCGCATCCGGGCGTGTTCGAGGTCGCCGCGGTGGGCGTGCCCGACGAGCATTCTGGCGAGGCCGTGAAGCTGTTCGTGGTGAAGAAGGATCCGGCACTGACCGACCAGGACATCATTGCCTACTGCAAGGAACGATTGACGGGCTACAAGCGGCCGCGCTTCATCGAATTCCGCACTGAACTGCCGAAGACCAACGTCGGCAAGATCCTGCGCCGCGAACTGCGCGACGGCAAGGTCTGATCCGGGCGGGCTTCCACCTCGACGGGCGTCGCATGAGCGGCGCCCGTTTTCGTTTGGAGGGCAGTCGCTCGTGCGCGCCGAAAGTGGCCAAGAAAAAAGGCGCCCCGCGGGGCGCCTTCGAGGCTGCTACGTATCGTTATTCCACGCTTGTTCGTCAGAACTTGTGACGGATGCCGACCTGGGCGGCCACCTGGTTCGGCGTGGCCGAGGCCGTGATGTTGTTGATCGACGCGACCGCGCGGTTGCCGGTCGAATCGTAGCCGAGCGCGTGTTGATAGACGCCGATCGCATACAGATCGGTGCGCTTGGACAGGAAGTAGTCGACGCCCAGGTTCACCTGGTGATACTGCGCCGCCGACTGGCCGTTGACCTTCGAGCCGCGCGTGTAGTCGTAGGCGATACCGGCCAGCAGCGCCGGGGTCAGCTGGTACTTGAAGTTCGCTTCGACGTTGTTGAACACGGCGTCGCCGCGCAGGTTCAGCGGGTTCAGGCCCGTGCCGCCGGTCGAGCCGACCGCGTCGAAACGCGTGTAGCTGTAGGTGAAGCCGAGCGTGGCCGCGCCGATCGAGTAGGCGCCGGCCGCGCCGACGATCTCGAGCGTGTTGGCCGAGGCGTAGCCGCGGTAGACCGGGCTCGTCATGTTCAGGCCCGAGGTCGAGGTGGCCGTGTTCGCGTTCGGGTTGTTGCCGAAGAACGAGTAGTTCGGGTTGCGCGCGTTCACGTAACCGACGCCCAGGGCGAGCGGGCCGTTGTTGTAGCCGGCACCGACCGAGAAGATCTGGTTGCGGCCCGGCTGGCCGGCCACGCCGCCCAGGCTGTACAAGCCGCCGAACTGGAAGCCGCCATACACCGGGCTGGTGTACTTGACCGCGTTGTTGACGCGGTTGGCGTTGTTCATGTTGTCGAGGTCGCCCGGGTGCGCGCCGATATAGCCCGCCCACTGGCTGCCGGTGGCGAGTGCGCCGGTGTAGTCGACCACCGAGTCGTATTGGCGACCCAGCGTGACCTTGCCCAGCGAATCGCTCGACAGGCCGACGTAGGCTTGCCGGCCGAACATCGCGCCACCCTGGCCGAGCGAGCCATTCGAGATGCTGAAGCCGTTTTCGAGCACGAAGATGGCCTTGAGCCCGCCGCCGAGATCCTCGGCGCCTTTCAGGCCCCAGCGGCTGCCCTGCAGCACGCCGCTCGACTGTTGCCACTGTCGGGCGCCATTCGCATTGTTGTTGAAGAGAATGCCGGCATCGATGATGCCGTACAGCGTGACGCTGCTCTGCGCGTGGGCCGCGCCAGCAAACGCACTCAGCGCGACGAGCGCGAGAAGCGACTTTTTCATTCAACGATCTCCAAGGATTACAGAATGATTTTTATCTGGCGGGGCGTATGGTTTTCATTGATCGGGTGCCCCGCCGTACTTCTGAGTAGCCGGTCGTACTGTAGCGCAAGGCTTTTTCACGAAAAAGCAAAAGCCCGGCGTGAGCCGACTCATGTTTCCTTTTGGCAACAATGGTTAAAATCGGGGGTTTACCGCAATGTTCGCGGCAGAATCGGTTCAGTTATTGCAACAAACAACTGACGAAACGCCTGCCGCGGGGCGGCTGACCGGAGGTAGCGAATGCTGTTCGATGAACTGATCAATGAATTCGACCGGGGCCTGCGAGCGATCGCGGGCGTGAGTCGCATGACGCGTCCCTTGCCCGTGCCGGCCGACGACACGTCGCCGGAACTGGATGCCGAGGCGCGCAAGCACGCGGCCGGGCTGATGCGCGTCAACCATGTCGGCGAGGTCTGCGCGCAGGCGCTGTACCAGGCGCAGAAGCTGTCGACCTCGTCGCCGTCGCTGAAGGCGCTGTTCGAGGAATCGGCGCGCGAGGAGGAGGATCACCTCGCTTGGACCATGCAGCGGCTGCGCTCGCTGGACTCGCGGCCGAGCCTGCTCAACCCGCTCTGGTACGGCGGGGCGCTCGCGATCGGCCTGGTGGCCGGGCGGCTCGGCGACAGGGCAAGCCTGGGCTTCATGGCCGAGACGGAGCGCCAGGTCGAGCGGCACCTGGACAGTCATCTGTCCGAGCTGCCGAGCGGCGATGCCGCCTCGCGCGCGATCGTCGAGCAGATGCGTGACGACGAGGCCAAACACGGCCGCACCGCCGCCGACGCGGGCGGCGCCGAGCTGCCGATGCCGGCTCGCTGGCTGATGCAGGCCGCCTCGAAAGTCATGACGAGGACTGCCTACTATCTGTAGCATCCGCGGTGGGGCGCGGCGGTTGCCGCGTCCACCGTCCCACCCCGAGAATCCGGACTTTCCCGCCCGCCGAACCCCGCCCTCACACCGCCTTGCGCGCGACTTTTCACGTATCACATTCACAAGTTGCACTAGCTCATTAATTTATAACGAGTTTTGGTTTGAGGGTCGGCTTGAGGACTTGCACGTAAGTCCTTGTTCTAACTAACAAAATTCGTCAAAAAATCGTTGGCCTCCCTTGACCGTCCCTGACCCTTCCTCTAAAGTGGGAGACAGTGTGAGAAAGTGTATTTTTGTGTGATCCAGAGAGCGGTTCCGGGTAGATTCTGAGCCAATTGGGCGGGTGCCGAGGCACCCCGATCGGGAGAGCGGAAAGTGTTCCAAGGGGCGTCGGCGCTGACGCTCGATGCGAAAGGACGGATGTCGGTGCCGTCTCGCTATCGCGAAGCGCTGCAAGGACAGGCAGAAGGACGGGTGACTGTGACCAAGCACCCGGACGGCTGCCTGTTGCTGTTTCCGCGCCCCGAATGGGAAGTATTCCGCGCCAAGATCGCCGCGCTGCCGATGGACGCGCACTGGTGGCGCCGCATTTTTCTCGGCAACGCGTCGGATGTCGATCTCGACAGCGCGGGCCGGATTCTCGTATCGCCCGAGCTGCGCATGGCAGCCGGGCTGGAAAAGGAAGTCATGTTGTTGGGAATGGGTAGTCACTTCGAGCTGTGGGATTCGCAGACCTACACCGCGAAGGAGCAGGCGGCGATGGCGCAGGGCATGCCCGATGCGCTGAAGAACTTCACGTTCTGATTGCGGTGACGGAGACGCCCGCGATGGGAAACGAATTCCAGCACCGCACGGTGCTGCTCGACGAGGCGGTGGACGCGCTCGTGACGCGGCCCGACGGCATCTATGTCGACGGCACCTTCGGTCGCGGCGGCCATAGTCGCCTGGTGCTCGACCGGCTGGCGGAAGGCGGCCGGCTGATCGCCTTCGACAAGGATCCGCTGGCGATCGAGACGGCCGGCCGGATCGGCGATACGCGCTTCTCGATCGTGCATGACAGTTTTGCGTCGCTCGGCGGCGCGCTCGCCGAACGCGGCGTGGGTCGCGTGACGGGCGTGCTGCTGGATCTGGGCGTGTCCTCGCCGCAGATCGACGATCCCGAGCGCGGTTTCAGTTTTCGCGCGAACGGCCCGCTCGACATGCGGATGGACACGACACGTGGCGAATCGGCGGCCGACTGGCTGGCCCGCGCGTCGCTGCAGGAACTGACGGAGGTGATACGAGATTATGGGGAAGAACGGTTTGCTTTTCAGATTGCAAAGGCGCTTGTTGCTCGCCGGGCAGAATCCGATCGTCTCGGGCCCCTCGACAGCACGGGCGAGCTTGCCCAAATCGTGGGTCACGCCGTCAAGACACGTGAGAAAGGCAAGGATCCGGCAACCCGCACCTTTCAGGCTATACGGATTCACGTCAATCAAGAGCTTGCGGACCTGCAGGTCGTTCTAGAGTCCGCGTTGTCGTCGTTGGAGCAAGGGGGGCGGCTGGTCGTGATCAGCTTTCATTCGCTCGAGGATCGGATCGTCAAACGTTTCATGCAGGCGCACGCGAGTGCGCCGGCGGTCGACCGCCGCCTGCCGATCCGTGCCGTCGACCTCCCTTCGCCGCCCCTGAAGCTGCTCGGGCGCAAGTTCCCGGGCGAGGCCGAAGTCGCCGCCAATCCGCGTGCCCGGTCCGCCGTGATGCGCATCGCGGAGCGCGTCGCGCCATGAACCGCCTCAACATCTTCCTGCTGATCATCGTGATGGGCTGCGCCTTGTCGGTGGTCAACTCGACCAACCAGCAGCGCCAGATCTTCTTCCAGCTGCAGCGCGCGCAATCGCAGGAGCACCAGCTCCAGCAGGACTACGCGCAGCTGCAGTATCAGCAGAGCGCGTTGTCCAAGACGTCGCGTATCGAGCAGCTCGCCAACGATTCGCTCAAGATGCAGCCGATCGTGACCGGCCGCACCCAGTACCTGACGCTGCCCAACGGCGCCGCGAAGGCCGTCGACGCGCCGCTGCCGAGTTCGGCCGCGGCCGGCGGCCCGGGGAGCGGACGATGAAACAGCGCCAGTCGAAGTCGAGCGCGAAATCGAGCGTCAAGTTCGCGTCGAGCCCGGTGCTGTCGGTGCACCTGCCGATGTGGCGCTCGAAGCTGGTGGTCTTCATGCTGTTCATGGCCTTCGTGGCCCTGGCCGCGCGCGCCTTCTGGATCCAGGGGCCCGGCAACGCCTTCTACCAGAAGCAGGGCGAGAGCCGTTATCAGCGCACGCTCGAATTGCCGGCCACGCGCGGCAAGATCCTCGACCGCAACGGACTGGTGCTGGCCACCAGCCTGCCGGTGCGCGCCATCTGGGCGATTCCCGAATCAGTGCCGGACGATCTCGGCGCCGACAAGCTCACCCAGCTCGGCCAGTTGCTCGACATGAGCTCGACCGAGCTGCGCCGCAAGCTGTCCGAGGACAAGAGCTTCGTCTACGTGAAGCGGCAGGTGCCGATCGAGGTGGCCGACAAGGTCGCCGCGCTCGATATCCCCGGCATCTACGCCCGCAACGAATACAAGCGTTTCTACCCGGAAGGGGAGATCACGGCCCACCTGATCGGCTTCACCAACGTCGAGGACGAGGGGCAGGAAGGCGTCGAGCTGGCCGACCAGAAGATGCTGGCCGGCATCCCGGGCAGCCGCCACGTGATCAAGGATCGCGTCGGGCATATCGTCGAGGATGTCGACGAGCAGATGCCGCCGCACAACGGCACCGACGTCGACCTCTCGATCGACAGCAAGATCCAGTACATCACCTACGCGAACCTGAAGGCCGCCGTCGACAAGTTCCACGCCAAGGCCGGCGCGGCGATCGTGGTCGACGTGCGCACCGGCGAGGTGCTGTCGCTGGTCAACTACCCGACCTACAACCCGAACGACCGTTCCCACCTGACCGGCGAGCAGCTGCGCAACCGCGTGCTGACCGACGTGTTCGAGCCCGGCTCGATCATGAAGCCGTTCACGGTGTCGCTCGCGCTGGACCTGCATCGGGTCTCGCCGACCACGCTGGTCGACACCGGCAACGGCCATTTCGTGCTGGACGGCGCGCCGATCTCGGACGATGCCGGTTTCGGCGTGCTGACGGTGGGCGGCGTGATCCAGAAATCGAGCAACATCGGCGCGACCAAGATCGCCATGACGATGCGGCCCGAGGAAATGTGGAATATGTATACCAGCATCGGTCTCGGCCAGGCGCCGAAGGTCGGTTTTCCCGGCGCGGCGGCAGGCCGCCTGCGGCCCTGGAAGAGCTGGCGCCGCATCGAGCAGGCCACCATGTCCTACGGTTATGGCCTGTCGGTCTCGTTGTTCCAGCTCGCGCATGCCTACACGGCGATCGCGCACGACGGCGAACTGATGCCGCTGTCGATCTTCAAGGCCAGCGAGACCCAGCCGCCGCAAGGCCCGCAGGTGTTCTCGCCGACCACCGCGCGCGAAGTGCGCGAGATGCTGGAGAGCGTGGTCACCAAGAACGGCACCTCGCCCGACGCGGCGGTGCCGGGCTATCGCGTCGGCGGCAAGAGCGGCACGGCCTACAAGCAGGTCGGCCGCGGCTACGACCACAAGAAGTACCGCGCCTCCTTCGTCGGCATGGCGCCGATGCCGAATCCGCGCATCGTGGTCGCCGTGTCGGTCGACGAACCGACCGCGGGCAGCCACTTCGGCGGCCAGGTTTCGGGGCCCGTGTTCTCGGCGATCGTCGGCGATACGCTGCGCGCGCTGAACGTGCCGCCCAACATGCCGGTCAAGCAGCTGGTGGTGTCCGACGACACGGCGCCGGCACCCGGCGCACCGAAAGCCGGCGGTGCGCAGAAGCTGGCCGCGCTGCCCGCGAGCCATCTCAGCGTGTCGAGTTCGGCACACAATCGCCCAGGAGTCGTTCGATGAGCGCCGTCCGCAGTTCCCATCCGGCGCACTCCACCATCGCAGCCGCGCTCGCGTGGCTGCGCGCGCATGCGCAGCCCGGCGCGAACCTGTATTCCGATTCGCGCGCCGTGCAGGCGGGCGACGTGTTCCTGGCCTATGCCGTGGACGGTGTTGACAACCGCTTGCATATCGCCGGTGCGCTGGCGCGCGGCGCGGCGGCCGTGCTGGTGCAGCCCGACGGTTTCGCGATCGAGGCTCTCGACCCCGCCGTCACGCACGCGGTGCCGGATCTCGGCGCGTTGGCCGGCGAGATCGCCAGCGGCTGGTACGGCGACCCGAGCGACGCGATGTTCGCGGTCGGCGTGACCGGCACCAACGGCAAGACCTCCTGCACGCAATGGATTGCCACCGCGCTGAGCGCGCTGCGCACCCCCTGCGCGGTGATCGGCACGCTCGGCAGCGGCATGCCGGGACGCCTGGTCGCGACCGGCTTCACCACGCCCGATGCGCCGCAATTGCAGCGCAGCCTCGCGCAACTGCGCGACGAGGGCGCCAAGGCGGTGGCCATGGAGGTGTCCTCGCACGCGCTGCAGCAGGGCCGCGTCAACGGCACCGCGTTCGACGTCGCCGTGTTCACCAACCTGACCCAGGATCATCTCGACTACCACCGGACCTTCGAGGCCTACGAGGCCGCCAAGGCGAAGCTGTTCGCCTGGCGCGGGCTGCGTCATGCCGTGGTCAACCGCGACGACGCGGCGGGCGCGCGCCTGCTCGCCACGCTGGCGGGACGCGTGCGCACCGTTGCCTACGGCATCGACGAGCGCGCCGATGCGCCCGAGGCCGATCGCCAACTGATCGCGCACGAGGTGCGCGCGACCGCGACGGGCACGGCGTTCCGGCTCGAATCCTCATGGGGTTCGGCCGAGGTCGAGGTCGGCACGCTCGGCCTGTTCAATGTCAGCAACCTGCTGGCCGTGCTCGGCACGCTGCTGGTCGCCGACGTGCCGTTCGAGGCCGCGCTGGCCGAACTGCGCAGGCTCGAGTCGGTCAATGGCCGCATGCAGCGGCTCGGCGGCCGGGTCGCCAACGACGAACCGCTGGTGGTGGTCGATTACGCCCACACGCCGGATGCGCTGGAGAAGACGCTGGAGGCCTTGCGGCCGATCGCCGAGGCACGCGGCGGCGCGCTGGTCTGCATGTTCGGCTGCGGCGGCGATCGCGACGCGACCAAGCGTCCGCTGATGGGCGGCATCGCCGAGCGGCTCGCCGATCGCGTGGTGGTGACCAGCGACAACCCGCGCAGCGAGCCGCCGCTGGCGATCCTCGAGCAGATCGTGGCCGGCATGAAGACGCCTGCCGCCGCGCTGCGCATCGAGGACCGCGCCAGCGCGATCCTGCAGGCGGTGCGAGGCGCCGCGCGCGAGGACGTGGTGCTGCTGGCCGGCAAGGGACACGAGGCAACACAGGAAATCATGGGCAAGAAGCGGGAGTTCTCGGATCAGGATCACGCGCGGCTGGCATTGGCCGCGCGCGCGACGCAGGCACACGGAGGCGGCGAATGACGATGCTGACGCTCCAGCAGGCCGCCGCGCTGATTCCGGGCGCCATCGTGACGGGCGACGGGAACGTCTCGTTCTCGCGCGTGTCCACCGACAGCCGCAGCGTGGGCGAGGGCGACCTGTTCGTCGCGCTCAAGGGCGAGCGTTTCGACGCGCACGACTTCCTGGCCGACGTGGCCGCGCGCGGCGCGAACGCGGCGCTGGTGTCGCGCGAAGACGCGCCGGCCTCGCTGCCGCAACTGCAGGTGGCCGATACGCGCCTGGCGCTGGGCGCGCTGGCGCACGGCTGGCGCCAGCGTTTCGCGATCCCGCTGGTGGCGGTGACCGGCAGCAACGGCAAGACCACGGTCAAGGAGATGATCGCCTCGATCTTCGCGGCCGCGGTCGGCATCGACGCGCGCCTGTCGACGGCCGGCAACTTCAACAACGACATCGGCCTGCCGCTGACGCTGTTGCGCCTGAGCGCCGCGCACCGGCTCGCCGTGATCGAGCTGGGGATGAACCATCCCGGCGAGACGCAGACGCTGGCGAAGATCGCCGCGCCGACGGTCGCCTTGGTGAACAACGCGCAGCGCGAGCACCAGGAATTCATGGCGACCGTCGAGGCGGTCGCGCTGGAACACGCGTCGGTGATCCACGCGCTGGCGCCGGACGGCGTCGCGGTGTTTCCGGCCGACGACAAGTACGCGGGCATCTGGCGCGTCGCGGCGACCGGCAACGCGATTCTCGATTTCGCGCTGAACGACGCGGACCGAAGCACGGCTGCCGCCGTGACCGGAACCATGTCGGGCGGCGTGCTGGCGATCGAGACGCCGGCCGGGCGCGTCGAGGTGCGCCTGCAGGCGCTCGGCGCGCACAACGCCCGCAACGCGCTGGCGGCCACGGCCGCGGCGCTCGCCTCCGGCATCGCGCTCGAGGCGATCCGCACCGGCCTGGAAGCCTTCGAGCCGGTGAAGGGGCGCCTGCAGGTCAAGCGCGCGGCCGTCGGCTCGCTGGCGGGCGCGATGCTGATCGACGACACCTACAACGCGAACCCCGATTCGATGCGGGCCGCGATCGACGTGCTGGCCCAGCAGGCCGCGCCGCGCGTGCTGGTGATCGGAGAGATGGGCGAGGTCGGCGACGAAGGGCCGGCCTTCCATCGCGAGATCGGCGCCTACGCGCGCGAACGCGGCATCGACGCGCTGTATGCGACGGGCGATGCCACGCGCGACGCCTGCGCGGCCTATGGCGACACGGCCCGGCATTTCGACGATGTCGGCGCGCTGCTCGCGGCCCTCGACGCGGCCGGCTTCGGCGCGGCGGCGACGGTGCTGGTGAAGGGCTCGCGCTATACGCGCATGGAGCGCGTGGTCGACGCGCTGACGAACCAACCCGCGACGGGCGTGACGCCCGGCGCACACTGAGAAGGAAAGTAAGCAATGTTGCTGGCGCTGGCGCAATGGCTGCAAGGTGACGCAAGCTTTTTGCGCTTGTTCACATACCTGACGTTCCGTGCGGTGATGGCCACCATCACCGCGCTGGGCATCGGCCTGGTCTGTGGCCCCTGGGTGATCCGCAAGCTGACCGAAATGAAGGTCGGCCAGGCCGTGCGCAAGGACGGCCCGCAGACGCACCTGGTGAAATCGGGCACGCCGACCATGGGCGGCGTGCTGATCCTGATCGGCATCGCGGTCGCGACCCTGCTGTGGGGCGACCTGACCAACCGTTTCATCTGGATCGTGATGCTGGTCACCTTCGGCTTCGGCGTGGTCGGCTGGGTCGACGACTACCGCAAGGTGGTCCACAAGGACCCGCGCGGCATGTCGTCGAAGGAGAAGTATTTCTGGCAATCGCTGATCGGGCTGTTCGCGGCGGTCTACCTCGCCTTCAGCGTCTCGGAAGCCAGCAACGTGCGCGTGTTCGACCTGTTCATGGCCTGGGTGCGCAGCGGCCTGTCGATGGGCCTGCCGGCGCGCGCCGACCTGATGCTGCCCTTCCTCAAGTCGATCAGCTATCCGCTCGGCGTGTGGGGCTTCATCGCGCTGACCTACCTGGTGATCGTCGGCGCGAGCAATGCCGTCAACCTCACCGACGGCCTCGACGGGCTGGTGATCATGCCGGTGGTGCTGGTGGGTTCCTCGCTGGGCATCTTCGCCTACGTGATGGGCAGCTCGGTCTACTCGAAATACCTGCTGTTCCCGCACATCCCCGGCGCCGGCGAGCTGCTGATCTTCTGCTCGGCGATGGGCGGCGCGGGCCTGGCCTTCCTCTGGTACAACACGCACCCCGCGCAGGTGTTCATGGGCGACGTCGGCGCGCTGGCGCTGGGCGGCGCGCTCGGCACGGTGGCGGTGATCGTGCGCCAGGAAATCGTGCTGTTCATCATGGGCGGGATCTTCGTCGCCGAAACGCTCTCCGTGATGCTGCAGGTCACCTGGTTCAAGTACACCAAGCGCCGCTACGGCGAAGGGCGCCGCATCTTCAAGATGGCGCCGTTGCATCACCATTTCGAATTGTCCGGCTGGAAGGAAACGCAGGTGGTGGTGCGTTTCTGGATCATCACCCTGATGCTCTGTCTGTTCGGTTTGTCCACCCTCAAGCTGCGGTAAAGGGATAGCAAGGATGTCTGGCGAGATGTTTGGAGATCGGCAACGGCCGATGGTGCTGGTGCTGGGGCTCGGTGAATCGGGTCTCGCGATCGCGCGTTGGTGCGCGAGGCACGCCTGTCCGCTGCGGATCGCGGATACGCGCGAGGCGCCGCCGAATCTTGCCGCGCTGCGCGAGACCGTCGCCGAGGCGGAATTCGTCGGCGGTTCGTTCTCGCCCGCCCTGCTCGACGGTGGCATCGAACTGGTCGCCCTGAGCCCGGGCCTGTCGCCGCAGGAGCCCGCGCTGGCCTCGCTGCTGGCGGCCGCGCGCGAACGCGGCATCCCCGTATGGGGCGAACTCGAATTCTTCGCGCGCGCGCTGGCGGCGCTGGCCGCGAACGGTTACGCGCCCAAGGTGCTGGCGATCACGGGCACCAATGGCAAGACCACCACCACCAGCCTGACCGGGCTGCTCTGCGAACGCGCCGGACGCTCGGTGGCGGTGGCGGGCAATATCAGCCCGGCCATGCTCGACAAGCTCTCGGCCGCGATCGACGCGGCCGCGCTGCCGGACGTGTGGGTGCTCGAGCTGTCGAGCTTCCAGCTGGACAGCGCGGAAAGCTTCGCGCCCGACGCGGCCACCGTGCTCAACATCACGCAGGATCACCTCGACTGGCATGGCGGCTTCGAGGCCTATGCGGCCGCCAAGGGCCGCATCTTCGGGCCGCGCACGGTACGCGTGCTCAACCGCGGCGACGCCGAAGTCATGAAGTTCATGCCGCCGGCCGCCGCCGCCGACGCGCCGCGCGTCGTCACCTTCGGCCTGGACGAGCCGAGCCGCGAGGGCGATTACGGCCTCGCGCGCGACAACGGCATCAACTGGCTGGTGGAAGCGGTCGATCGCGACGGCAATGACGAACCGGTCTCGCCGCGTCGCCGCAAGGCCGAGGCCGCCGCCGCGCCGAACCTGGTTTCCAAGCGGCTGATGCCGGCCGACGCGCTGCGCATCCGCGGCCTGCACAACGCCGCGAACGCGCTGGCCGCGTTCGCACTGGCGCGCGCGATCGAGCTGCCGCCCGCCGCCCTGCTGCACGGCCTGCGCGAATACCGCGGCGAAGCCCATCGCGTCGAGCTGATCGCCTCGCTCGACGGAGTCGACTACGTCGACGACAGCAAGGGCACCAATGTCGGCGCGACGGTCGCCGCGCTCGACGGCCTGGCGCAACGCACCGTGCTGATCGCCGGCGGCGACGGCAAGGGCCAGGCGTTCGCGCCGCTCGCGGCGCCCGTGGCGCGCTGGTGCCGGACCGTGATGCTGATCGGCCGCGACGCCCGGCTGATTCGCGAGGCGCTCGCCGAGACCGGCGTGCCGCTGGTCGAACACGCCACGCTCGAGGCGGCCGTGCAGGCCGCCAGCATGATGGCCGAGCCTGGCGACGTGGTGCTGCTGTCGCCGGCCTGCGCGAGCTTCGACATGTTCACCGGCTACGCGCATCGCGCCGCCGTGTTCCGCAGCGCACTCGAGGACATCGCACTCGATCGAGGTACGACGCTATGAGCTGGTCCGACCGTTTCGTCTCCCGTTTCATCGGCCAGCGCGAGGCCGGCGGTGCCGCCTCCGTCGCCCGTGCCGCCACCGGCCGCGCCGCCTCGGCCGCCAGCGGCCTGGCCGCCGGCCTCGGCGGGGTGCGCCCGACGCGCTCGCGCATGCTCGACTTCGACTACTCGCTGATGTGGGTGGCGATCGCCCTGCTCGGGCTCGGCGTGGTGATGGTCTATTCGGCGTCGATCGCGATGCCCGATTCGCCGAAGTACGCCGCCTATCACGACTACGCCTTCCTGCTGCGCCATATCGTGTCGCTGACGGTCGCCTTCGTGGCGGCCGTGTTCGCGTTCCGGGTGCCGATCGCGACCTGGGACAAGTACGCGCCGCACCTGTTCCTGTTGGCGTTGGTGGCCCTGGCGATCGTGCTGGTGCCGCACGTCGGCAAGGGCGTGAACGGCGCGCGCCGCTGGATTCCGCTCGGCATCACCAACATGCAGCCGTCCGAGATCATGAAGCTCGCGGTGACGATCTACGCGGCCAACTACACGGTGCGCAAGCAGGAGTACATGCAGAGCTTCGCCAAGGGCTTCATGCCGATGGCGGCCGCGGTCGGCCTGGTCGGCATGCTGCTGCTGCTCGAGCCCGACATGGGCGCCTTCATGGTGGTGGCCGCGATCGCGATGGGCGTGCTGTTCCTCGGCGGCGTGAACGGCAAGCTGTTCGGCGGCCTGGTGGCCACCGCGGTCGGCACCTTCACGATGCTGGTCTGGCTCTCGCCCTGGCGCCGCGAGCGGATCTTCGCCTATCTCGATCCCTGGGACGAGCGCTACGCGCAGGGCAAGGCCTACCAGCTCACCCACTCACTGATCGCCTTCGGCCGCGGCGAGTGGTTCGGCGTCGGCCTGGGCGGCAGCGTCGAGAAGCTCAACTACCTGCCCGAGGCGCATACCGACTTCATCCTCGCCGTGATCGGCGAGGAGCTCGGCTTCGTCGGCGTGCTGGTGGTGATCCTGCTGTTCTACTGGATCGTGCGCCGGGCCTTCGAGATCGGCCGCCAGGCGCTCGCGCTCGACCGCACCTTCGCGGGGCTGATGGCCAAGGGCGTCGGCATCTGGTTCGGCGCGCAAGCCTTCATCAACATGGGCGTGAACCTCGGCCTGCTGCCGACCAAGGGCCTCACGCTGCCGCTGGTCAGCTACGGCGGCTCGGGCATCCTGCTCAACTGCATCTCGCTGGCGGTGCTGCTGCGCGTCGACTACGAGAACCGGGTGCTGATGCGCGGAGGCAAGATATGAGCGCCAAACCGCGCACGCTGATGGTGATGGCAGGCGGCACCGGGGGCCACGTGTTCCCGGGGCTGGCCGTCGCCCATCGGATGGAGGCGCAGGGCTGGCGCGTGGTGTGGCTCGGCAATCCGGCCGGCATGGAAGCGAGCCTGGTGCCCAAGCACGGCATTCCGATGGAGCCGGTGCGTTTCGGCGGGCTGCGCGGCAAGGGCCTGAAGACCAAGCTGACGCTGCCCTTCAACCTGCTGCGCGCCTGCGCGCAGAGCCTCGGCGCATTGCGCCGCGTGCAGCCCGACGTGGTGCTCGGCATGGGCGGCTACATCACCTTCCCGGCCGGCGTGATGACCGCGCTGACCGGCCGCCCGCTGGTGCTGCACGAGCAGAATTCGGTCGGCGGCCTGGCCAACAAGGTGCTGGCCAAGCTGGCCCGGCGCGTGCTGGTGGCCTTCCCCGGCGCCTTGCCGAAGGCCGAGTGGACCGGCAATCCGATTCGCGACGAGCTCGCGCATTGCGCGCTGCCGGCCGCGCGCTACGCCGCGCGCAGCGGCCCGCTGCGCCTGCTGGTGGTGGGCGGCAGCCTGGGCGCGGCCGCGCTCAACGAAGTCGTGCCGCGCGCGCTGGCGCTGCTCTCGCCCGAAAGCCGCCCGCGGGTGGTGCACCAGGCCGGCGCCAAGCATATCGACGCGCTGCGCGCGAACTACGACGCGGCGGGGCTCGCGGCCGGCCAGGACGTCGAGCTGCTGCCCTTCATCGACGACATGGCCGCGGCCTATGCGAACGCCGACCTGGTGATCTGCCGCTCCGGCGCGATGACGGTCTCGGAGATCGCCGCGGTGGGCGTAGCCGCGTTGTTCGTGCCGTTCCCGCACGCGGTCGACGATCACCAGACCACCAACGCCGCCTTCCTGGCCGACCAGGGCGCGGCGGTCCTCGTACAACAACGCGACCTGTCGGCCGAGCTGCTCGCCGACTGGCTGCGCGGCCAGACGCGCGACTCGCTCGCGCAGATGGCCGAACGTTCGCGCTCGTTCGCGAAGCCCGATGCCACCGATGTGGTCGCGCGCGTGTGCGCGCAGGCCGCGGGCGCGAACCTGGAATCGAAGTCATGAAACACATCGTCAAACACATCCATTTCGTCGGCATCGGCGGCGCCGGCATGAGCGGCATCGCCGAGGTGCTGGTCAATCTGGGCTACCAGGTCAGCGGCTCCGACCTGTCGCGCAATGCCGTGACCGAGCGGCTCGAGGCGCTCGGCGCGCGCGTGGCGATCGGCCACGACGCGGCCAATATCGAGGGGGCGAACGCCGTGGTGGTGTCCACCGCGGTGCGCTCGGACAATCCCGAGGTGCTGGCCGCGCGCCGGCTGCGCGTGCCGATCGTGCCGCGCGCGGTGATGCTGGCCGAGCTGATGCGCCTGAAGCAGGGCATCGCGATCGCCGGCACCCACGGCAAGACCACCACCACCAGCCTGGTGGCCAGCGTGCTGGCCGCGGGCGGCCTGGACCCGACCTTCGTGATCGGCGGCCGCCTGATCAGCGCCGGCGCCAACGCGCGGCTCGGCTCGGGCGACTTCATCGTGGCCGAGGCGGACGAGTCGGATGCCTCGTTCCTGAACCTGTATCCCGTCATCGAGGTGATCACCAACATCGATGAAGACCACATGGATACCTACGGGCACGATTTCGCGCGCCTGAAGCAGGCCTTCATCGAATTCACCCAGCGGCTGCCGTTCTACGGCAGCGCGGTGGTCTGCGTCGACGATCCGAACGTGCGCCAGATCATTCCCTTCATCTCCAAGCCGGTGGTGCGCTACGGCCTGTCGCCCGACGCCGAGGTGCGGGCCGAGCAGGTCGACGCGCGCGACGGCCGCATGCACTTCACGGTGATCCGCGACGGCCACGCGCCGCTGCCGGTGGTGCTGAACCTGCCGGGTCTGCACAACGTGCAGAACGCGCTGGCGGCGATCGCGATCGCCACCGATCTCGGCGTGGCGGACGCGGCGATCCAGCAGGCGCTGGCCGACTTCAACGGCGTGGGCCGGCGCTTCCAGCGCTACGGCGAACTCGCCGCGGCCGACGGCGGCAGCTACACGCTGATCGACGACTACGGCCATCACCCGGTCGAGATGGCGGCCACCATCGCCGCGGCGCGCGGCGCGTTCCCGGGCCGCCGGCTGGTGCTGGCGTTCCAGCCGCATCGCTATACGCGCACGCGCGACTGCTTCGAGGATTTCGTCAACGTGCTGTCGACCGTCGACGCGCTGGTGCTGACCGAGGTCTACGCGGCCGGCGAGGCGGCGATCCCGACCGCCAGCGGCGAGGCCCTGTCGCGCGCGCTGCGCGAGATCGGCCGGGTCGATCCGAGCTTCGTGGCCGGCGTCGACGAGGTCCCGGCCGCGCTCGCCCAGGTGGTGCGCGCCGGCGATGTGGTGATCACGATGGGCGCGGGTTCGATCGGCGCGGTGCCGGGCCGGATCGCGCAGCAACAGCAACAGAAGGGATGACATGAGCGGGATCGATCCGAAACGTTTCGGCAAGGTGGCGGTACTGTTGGGCGGCGTGTCCGCCGAGCGCGAGGTATCGCTGAAATCGGGCACGCTGGTCGTGCAGGGGCTGCGCGAGGCCGGCATCGACGCGCATCCGTTCGATCCGTCCGAGCGGCCGCTGGCCGCGCTCAAGGACGAAGGCTACGTGCGCGCCTTCAACGCGCTGCACGGCGGCTACGGCGAGAACGGCCAGATCCAGGGCGCGCTCGACTTCTACGGCATCCGCTACACCGGCACCGGCGTGCTCGGCTCGGCGCTCGGCCTCGACAAGTTCCGCACCAAGCTGGTCTGGCAGCAGACCGGCATCCCCACGCCGCCGTTCGAGGTGGTGCTGCGCGGCGACGACTACGCCGCGCGTGCGCCGGAAATCGTCGCGAAGCTGGGCCTGCCGCTGTTCGTGAAGCCGGCCAGCGAGGGCTCGAGCGTGGCGGTGATCAAGGTCAAGGACGCGGCGGCGCTGCCTGCGGCGCTCGACGAGGCCGCGCGGCACGACAAGATCGTGCTGGTCGAGAAGAGCATCGAGGGCGGTGGCGAGTACACCGCCTGCATCGCCGGCGACCTGGACCTGCCGGTGATCCGCATCGTGCCGGCCGGCGAGTTCTACGACTACCACGCGAAGTACATCGCCGACGACACGCAATACCTGATTCCTTGCGGCATCGAGGCCGGCCGCGAAGCCGAAGTCAAGCGCCTGGCGCGCCGAGCCTTCGACGTGCTGGGCTGCACCGACTGGGGGCGCGCCGACTTCATGCTCGACGCCGCGGGCAACCCGTATTTCCTGGAAGTGAACACCGCGCCGGGCATGACCGACCACTCGCTGCCGCCCAAGGCGGCGCGCGCGGTCGGCATCAGCTACTCGGAGCTGGTGGTGAAGGTGCTGGCCATGACGCTCGAAGACTGACGGGACACGGGACGCAACCATGTGGAACAACGTTCGCCAACTCAACCTCGCGGCCAGCGCGCTCTACGCGCTGCTGCTGCTCGGTTGCACGGCGGCGGGCTGCTACTGGCTGATCCAGCGCCCGGCTTTCGCGCTGCGGACGATCCTGATCGACGGCGACACCGAGCACATCAACGCGCCCACCGTGCGCGCCGGCGTGGTCGGGCGGCTGAAGGGCAATTTCTTCACGGTCGATCTCGACACCGCGCGCGTCGCGTTCGAGCAGATGCCGTGGGTGCGCCACGCCAGCGTGCGGCGGGTCTGGCCGAACGCGCTGGCTGTCACGCTGGAGGAGTACAAGCCGCTGGGTACCTGGGGCAGCGACCAGCTGGTCAGCACCGACGGCGAGCTGTTCACGGCCAACCAGGGCGAACTCGACGAGGAACTGCCGGCCTTCGACGGACCGGACGGCAGCGCGAGGGAGGTGGTGCAGCGCTATCGCGACTTCGCGAAGTGGCTCGCGCCGCTCGACTCGGCGCCCGAGGAGGTGAGCCTGTCCTCGCGCTACGCCTGGACGGTGAAGCTGGCCAACGGCATGGAGATCGAATTCGGTCGCGAGCGCAATGGCGACACGCTGCCGGATCGCGCGCAACGGCTGGTCGCCGCGTGGCCGGCCGTGACGCAACGCTGGGGCAAGGACATCGAGTACGCGGACCTGCGTTATCCGAACGGTTTTGCGATCCGGGCGGCGAACATGCGCTTCCTGAGCGACGCCGACAAGGCCAAAAAGTAACAAGACATCACACGCAAGAGCACTTATGAGCAAAGACTACAAGGATCTGCTGGTTGCCCTCGACATTGGCACGTCGAAGGTCGTGGCCGTCGTGGCGGAGCTGAAAGGCGAGGGCCACTACGAGGTGATCGGGCTTGGCCAGAGCGAGTCGAAAGGTCTCAAGAAAGGCGTGGTGGTGAACATCGAGGCCACCGTGCAGTCGATCCAGCGCGCGCTCGAGGAAGCCGAGCTGATGGCCGACTGCAAGATCACGAACGTGTTCACGGGGATCGCCGGCAGCCACATCCGCAGCTTCAACTCGAGCGGGATGGTGGCGATCAAGGAGAAGGAGGTCACCCAGACCGACGTGGCGCGCGTGATCGAGACCGCCAAGGCGATCAACATCCCGACCGACCAGCAGGTGCTGCACATCCTGACCCAGGAATTCATCATCGACGGCCAGGAGGACGTGCGCGAGCCGATCGGCATGAGCGGGATCCGCCTCGAGGTGAAGGTGCACATCGTGACGGGCGCGGTCAGCGCCGCGCAGAACATCGTCAAGTGCGTGCGCCGCTGCGGGCTGGAAGTGAACGACCTGATCCTGCAGCCGCTGGCCTCGTCGCTGGCGGTGCTGACCGAGGACGAGAAGGATCTCGGCGTGGTGCTGGTCGACATCGGCGGCGGCACCACCGACATCGCGATCTTCGCCGAAGGCGCGATCCGCCATACCGCGGTGATCCCGATCGCCGGCGACCAGATCACCAGCGACATCGCGATGGCGCTGCGCACGCCGACGCCGGACGCGGAGGACATCAAGGTCAGCCACGGCATCGCCAAGCAGGCGCTGGCCGACCCGGACGAGATGGTCGAGGTGCCGGGGCTCGGCGAGCGCGGCCCGCGCACGCTGTCGCGCCAGGCGCTGGCGGCCGTCATCGAGCCGCGCGTCGAGGAGCTGTTCTCGCTGGTGCAGCAGGTGGTGCGCGAGTCGGGTTACGAAGAGTTACTGAGTTCCGGTGTCGTGTTGACCGGCGGTGCTGCGATGATGCCGGGCATGGTCGAACTCGGCGAGGACATCTTCCTCAAACCGGTGCGCATCGGCGCGCCGGAATATGCGGGCGGCCTGGCCGACGTGGTGCGCAATCCGCGCTACTCGACGGCGATGGGGCTGCTGGTGGAGGGCAGCGCGCAGCGGATGCGCGGGCGCAAGGTCGCCGTGCAATCCGGTTCCGCGGGGCAGATCTTCACGCGCATGAAGGACTGGTTCCTGAGCAATTTCTAAGGGTTTTAGCGCCGGTGCCGGCGGCCGGCGCGCGGACAGGAGGTTGCCCGATCTCCTGCCGGATAACGGCCGAGCAGATTTATCTTTCTTGACGGAGGCAACAATGGAATTCGAAATGCTGGAAACCGAGACCAACGGCACCATCATCAAGGTGATCGGGGTCGGTGGCGCGGGCGGCAACGCCGTGGCGCACATGATCAACCGTGGTGTCCAGGGCGTCGATTTCGTCGTCATGAACACCGACGCGCAGGCGCTCTCGCGCTCGCGCGCACCGAACGTGATCCAGCTCGGCAACACCGGCCTGGGCGCCGGCGCGAAGCCGGACATGGGTCGTGCGGCGGCGGAAGAGGCGCGTGAGCGCATCGCCGATTCGCTGCGCGGCGCGCACATGGTGTTCATCACCGCCGGCATGGGCGGCGGCACCGGCACGGGCGCCGCGCCCGTGGTGGCGCAGATCGCCAAGGAAATGGGCATCCTGACGGTGGGTGTCGTCAGCAAGCCGTTCGAGTTCGAGGGCGGCAAGCGCATGCGCGTGGCCGAGGCCGGCGCGCAACAGCTCGAGGATCACGTCGATTCGCTGATCGTGGTGCTCAACGACAAGCTGTTCGACGTGATGGGCGACGACGCCGAGATGGACAAGTGCTTCCAGTGCGCCGACGACGTGCTGAACAACGCCGTGGCCGGCATCGCCGAGATCATCAATGTCGACGGCCTGGTCAACGTCGACTTCGAGGACGTGAAGACGGTGATGGGCGAGCAGGGCAAGGCGATGATGGGCACCGCGACGGTCGCGGGCGTCGATCGCGCGCGCCTGGCCGCCGAGCAGGCGGTCGCGAGCCCGCTGCTGGAAGGCGTGGACCTGTCGGGTGCGCGTGGCGTGCTGGTCAACATCACCTCGAGCCGTTCGCTGCGTCTGTCGGAAACGCGCGAAGTGATGAACACCATCAAGAGCTACGCCGCGGAAGACGCGACCGTGATCTTCGGCGCGGTCTACGACGACGCGATGGGCGATGCGCTGCGCGTGACGGTGGTCGCCACCGGCCTGGGCCGTGCCGCGAAGAAGCAGCAGACCACGCCGATGACGCTGCTGCGCACTGGCACCGACAACCAGCCGGTTGGCGCGGTCGGCCACAGCTACGCGCCGGCGCACGTGAATACGTCGGACTACGGCGCGCTCGACACGCCGGCGGTCTGGCGCAATTCGCGCGAGACGGCGGCGTCGCACGTGCAGGCGCTGCAGGAAAAGGGCGTCGACACGTACGACATCCCGGCCTTCCTGCGCAAGCAGGCCGACTGACAGGGGCAGGCCGGCCGCTCGCGCGGCCAGCCGACCTGACGGGTTGAACGCAACCGCAACAGGCCGCGTCGCTGTCGACGCCGGGCCGGGCCAGCTGCCCTCTTCGCATTCGCGAGGCGGAATGGGCCTTGCCGTCCCTGTCGGTTACGTCACCCGCAACCGCATCGCAATGAAGGACCAGTCATGATTCAAGCAGGCGACACGCTGCCCGACGCACAAGTCTTCGAATTCGTCGACGAAGCGCGCGAGGGCTGCACGCTCGGGCCGAATGCGCTCGACGTGCGTGAGCAGACGGCGGGCAAGCGCGTGGTGATCTTCGGATTGCCGGGCGCGTTCACGCCGACCTGTTCGGCGAAGCATGTACCGGGTTATGTCGAGCAGTTCGACGCGTTTAGCGCGGCCGGCATCGACGAGATCTGGTGCGTGTCCGTCAACGACGCATTCGTGATGGGCGCTTGGGGACGGGATCAGCACACCGCGGGCAAGGTGCGCATGATCGCGGACGGCAGCGCAGCCTTCACTCATGCACTGGGGCTTACGCAGGATCTGTCCGCGCGCGGCATGGGAATTCGTTCCCAGCGCTACGCGATGGTGGTCGACGACGGCGTGGTCAAGACGCTGGCCGTCGAGGCACCGGGCAAGTTCGAAGTCAGCGACGCGGCAAGCATCCTGGCGGCCGTGAAGCGCTGACGCGCTTCGCGCCGCACGTTGCGTCGCGGCAACGCGTCGCATAAAAGGGTGCCGCAACACGGGCCGTCGTCCGGGAACGCCTCCGTTCCGGGCGCCGGCCCGTCTTTCTTGACCTGTGCGTGCCTTGCAGGGGTAACGTGCAGAAACAGTTGATACGACATTCGGCGCAACCCGGCCTGTCGTTTTGCGCTATACTCTCGTCTATCGAATAAAAGTCCTGATTGATAACTTCAATCAAGAAGCACAACACCATGTTGAAGCAGCGAACCATCAAATCGATCGTGAAGACCGTCGGCATTGGCGTCCACTCGGGCCGCAAGGTCGAACTGACGCTCCGTCCGGCCGCAGCGGGCACGGGGATTGTTTTCACGCGCGTCGATTTGGCCACGCCGGTCGAGATCCCGGCCAAGCCGCTGGCGATCGGCGACACGCGCCTGGCCTCGGTGCTGCAGAAGGACGGCGCGCGCGTCTCGACCATCGAGCACCTGATGTCGGCCTGCGCCGGCCTCGGCATCGACAATCTCTACGTCGACGTGACCGCCGAGGAAATCCCGATCATGGACGGCAGCGCCGCGTCCTTCGTGTTCCTGATCCAGTCGGCCGGCATCGAGGAACAGAACGCGCCGAAGCGCTTCATCCAGGTCAAGCGCCGGGTGGAGATCCGCGACGGCGACAAGTTCGCGCGACTCGATCCCTACTTCGGCTTCAAGCTCAAGTTCACCATCGACTTCCGCCATCCGGCCGTCGACAAGACCGGCCAGGAGCTCGAGGTCGATTTCGGCACCACCTCGTATGTTCGCGAGATCGCGCGGGCCCGCACCTTCGGCTTCGCGCACGAGGTCGAGATGCTGCGCGAGCTCGGCCTTGCGCGCGGCGGCAGCATGGACAACGCGATCGTGCTCGACGAGTACCGCATCCTCAACAACGACGGCCTGCGCTACGACGACGAGTTCGTGAAGCACAAGATGCTCGACGCGATCGGCGATCTCTACGTGATCGGCCATCCGCTGCTGGCCTCGTATACGGCCTACAAGTCGGGCCACGGGCTGAACAACGCACTGCTGCGTGAATTGCTCGCGCACGAGGACGCCTACGAGATCGTCACGTTCGATGACCTGAAGGCCGCGCCGCGCGGTTTCGGTTTCGAGGCGCAGACGGCCTTCGCCTGAGCGGTTTCGGCGGGGTCTAATGAGAAAGGCAGCCTTCCGGCTGCCTTTTTTGCGTTTCGGGCCGGCAAGGCGGCGATTTCAGCGCGTCGATTTTGTCTTGGCGTGGCGCGCGGCCATCCGTGCCAGTGCGCTCTGCAGCGGCGAGGACGGCAGGCTGTCGGCCAGTTCGCGCAGTGCATCGGCACCGGCCGGCGTCATGCGCGCCTGCTTGATCCGCACCGGCTCGGGAGCATCCTGCGGGCGCACCCGGACCTTCAGCGTCGCCACGTGCCAGCCGCGTGCCTGCAGGTCGGCCACCAGGCGCGGCGCGACCTGCCGCAACCGCGCGGCCAGCGCGTTGTGCCCCGCGAACAGGGTCAGCACGCCGTCCTTGATCGAGCCGGGATCGACATGATTGGCCAGGTACTCGGGCAGCAGCGCGCGCAGGTCGCGCTGCAGCGAGGCGACCTGCTCGACGCCGGCGCGCAGCGCGGCGAACGCGTCGGTGCGCTTGAGCACGTCGGCGGCGACCTGCGGCCGCGCGAAGCCTGACGGATGGGCGTACCTGGAGGAGCGGTTCATGGACGGACAGGCGGGAGCAATGGCCGGATTGTACCGCGTGCAATGGCGGCCGGCGGCCGTTTCCACGGGGCCGGATCGCTTTGCGGGGCGTCCCGCGATGGCCCTGCGGTCGCCCCTCGCCATGTCCTCGCGGCGCCTCTTGCGGTGGCGCCGATCCGCCCGCATATCGGTAGCGGCGCGGGCAGCTTCGGCCCGGGCGTCGCGGCCCGCGAAGTCGGTGCCGGCGCGACACCGGCTTGCCTAAATGCGCGTGCTAAAATTCCTCGTTTGAATTCACTCATACGCTAAGCCGCCAAGGCTCGGCGCGCCGGGGCCGGCGTCATCCGCTCCGGGGCCGTTGCTGCGACGCAGACCCGATCGATGACAACCGGTTTTCTCCAGAAGATTTTTGGCAGCCGCAACCAGCGGCTAGTCAAGCAATACCAAAAGACCGTCACGGCGATCAATGCGCTCGAATCGCAATTCGAGCAGCTGACGGATGACCAGTTGCGCGGCAAGACGGGTGAATTCCGGCAGCGTGTCGCGGCCGGCGAGTCGCTCGACAAGCTGCTGCCGGAGGCGTTCGCGGTGTGCCGCGAAGCCAGCCGGCGAGTGCTGAAGATGCGCCACTTCGACGTGCAGCTGATCGGCGGCATGGTGCTGCATTACGGCAAGATCGCCGAAATGCGTACCGGCGAGGGCAAGACCCTGGTGGCGACGCTGCCGGTCTACCTGAACGCGCTGTCGGGCCGCGGCGTGCACGTGGTGACCGTCAACGACTACCTGGCGCAGCGCGATGCCGAGTGGATGGCGCGCCTCTACAACTTCCTCGGGCTGTCGGTCGGCATCAACCTGTCCGGCATGGAGCACGAGCAGAAGCAGGAAGCCTACGCGTCCGACATCACCTACGGCACCAACAACGAATTCGGCTTCGACTACCTGCGCGACAACATGGTCTACGAGACCGAGGCGCGCGTGCAGCGGGCGCTGAACTTCGCGGTGGTCGACGAGGTGGACTCGATCCTGATCGACGAGGCCCGCACGCCGCTGATCATCTCGGGCCAGGCCGAGGACCACACCGAGCTCTACGTGCGCATGAACGCGCTGCCGCCGCTGCTCGAGCGCCAGATCGGCGAGGAAAAGGCCGACGGCACCGGCGTCGAGAAGCCGGGCGACTACACGCTCGACGAGAAGGCGCGCCAGGTGTTCCTGACCGAGTTGGGTCACGAGAAGGCCGAGCGCCTGCTGTCCGAGTGGGGCCTGATCGGCGAGGGCGAGAGCCTGTACGCGCCGCAGAACATCACGCTGATGCACCACGTGTACGCGGCGCTGCGTGCCCACACGCTGTTCCATCTCGACCAGCACTACGTGGTGCAGAACGGCGAGGTGGTGATCGTCGACGAGTTCACCGGCCGCCTGATGGCGGGCCGCCGCTGGTCCGACGGCCTGCACCAGGCGGTCGAGGCCAAGGAGCACGCGAAGATCCAGAGCGAGAACCAGACGCTCGCCTCGATCACCTTCCAGAACTACTTCCGCATGTACGCGAAGCTGGCCGGCATGACCGGCACGGCCGATACCGAAGCGTACGAATTCAACGAGATCTACGGCCTCGAGACGGTGGTGATCCCCACCAACCGTCCGCCCAAGCGGATCGACAAGCAGGACCAGATCTACAAGAGCGCGAAGGAGCGCTACGACGCGGTGATCCGCGACATCCGCGACTGCTACGAGCGTGGCCAGCCGGTGCTGGTCGGTACCACCTCGATCGAGAACTCCGAGCTGCTCTCGCATCTGCTCAAGCAGGCCGGGCTGCCGCACGAGGTGCTCAACGCCAAGCAGCACGCGCGCGAGGCGGCGATCGTCGCCGAGGCCGGCCGGCCCAAGCGGATCACGATCGCCACCAACATGGCCGGTCGCGGTACCGACATCGTGCTGGGCGGCAACGCCGAGAAGCAGGCCGCCTTCCTCGAGGCCGACGAGGCGATCCCGGCCGAGGAGAAGGCCGCGCGCATCAAGCAGCTGCACGACGAGTGGGAGACGCTGCACGAGCAGGTCAAGGCCGCCGGCGGCCTGCACATCATCGGCACCGAGCGCCACGAATCGCGCCGGATCGACAACCAGCTGCGCGGCCGTGCAGGCCGCCAGGGCGACCCGGGTTCCTCGCGCTTCTACCTGTCGCTCGACGATCCGCTGCTGCGCATCTTCGCGGGCGACCGCGTGCGCGCCATCATGGACCGCCTGAAGATGCCCGAGGGCGAGGCGATCGAGGCCGGCATCGTGACGCGCTCGATCGAATCGGCGCAACGCAAGGTCGAGGCGCGCAACTTCGACATCCGCAAGCAACTGCTCGAATACGACGACGTCTCCAACGACCAGCGCAAGGTCATCTACCAGCAGCGCAATGAACTGCTCGAGGCGCACGACATCGCCGAGACGATCGGCGCGATGCGCCACGGCGTGATCACCGAGGTGGTCCACCAGTTCGTGCCGCAGGGCAGCATCGAGGAGCAATGGGACCTGCCCGAGCTCGAGGAAGCGCTGCGCAACGACTGGGGGCTCGACCTGGCGATCCAGGAGATGGTCAACGAGTCGCAGTCGATCAGCGTCGACGAAATCCTCGAAGCCGTCGTGACGGCCGCCGACGAGCACTACGAGGCCAAGGTCACGATGGTCGGCCGCGAGGCCTTCAGCTCCTTCGAGCGCTCGATCATGCTGCAGACGCTCGACCGCCTCTGGCGCGAGCACCTGGCCGCGCTCGACCACCTGCGCCAGGGCATCCACCTGCGCGGTTACGCGCAGAAGAACCCGAAGCAGGAATACAAGCGCGAGGCCTTCGAGCTGTTCGCCGCGATGCTCGAGGCGACCAAGCAGGAAGTCACGCGCATCGTCATGAACGTGCAGATCCAGTCGCCCGAGCAGCTCGAGGAAGCCGCCGAGCAGATCGAGGAAGCGGGCGGCAATCTCGACAACGTCGAGTTCCGCCACGCCGATTTCTCCGATGCGGGCGCGGCTGCGGCCGGCGTCGCGGTGGCCGCGGCGGCCGCCACCGATGCCACGGCCGAGCTGGTCGGCGACGCGATGGCGGGCAATGCCGTGGGCGAGGTGCCGCGGGTCGGGCGCAACGATCCCTGCCCCTGCGGCAGCGGCAAGAAGTACAAGCAGTGCCACGGCAAGCTGAGCTGATCCCGGCGACGGCCGGCGCGGCATGCGATCCATGCCGCGCACGGTCGCCGTTTCGTCACTTGCGTACTGCAAGATGAATCCGCGGCGGCCCGCAGCAATGCGCGCCGCCGCTTCGTTCAAATCCATCGATGCCGGCAGGAGCCGGCATTTTCCTTCCGGCAGGTGTCTCCATGGCTGTCAATTTCCCTTCGATCGATCCCGCGCAACTGCATCCCGTCGCCGGCGTCACGCTAGGCTGGGCCGAGGCCAACATCCGCAAGCCGAACCGCAAGGACGTGCTCGTCATCTCGGTCGAGGAAGGCGCGACGGTGGCCGGCGTGTTCACCGAGAACCGCTTCTGCGCGGCGCCCGTGATCGTCTGCCGCGAACACCTGGCTGCGGTGCGTGCCGGCGGCCCGGCGATTCGCGCGCTGGTGGTCAATACGGGTAACGCGAACGCCGGCACCGGCGAGCCGGGCCTGGCGGCGACCCGCGCGACCTGCGACGAGCTCGCGCGCCTGGCCGGCCTGCAGCCCTCGCAGGTGCTGCCGTTCTCCACCGGCGTGATTCTCGAGCCGCTGCCCGTCGATCGCCTGAAGGCCGGCCTGCCGGCCGCGCTGGCGAACCGGGCGGCCGCCAACTGGTTCGACGCCGCGCAGGCGATCATGACCACCGACACGCTGCCCAAGGCCGCCTCGCGCCAGGTCACGATCGACGGCCACACGGTCACGCTGACCGGCATCAGCAAGGGCGCCGGCATGATCAAGCCGAACATGGCCACCATGCTCGGCTACCTGGCCTTCGACGCCAAGGTCGCGCAGCCGGTGCTCGACCAACTGGTGAAGGAAGTCGCGAACCGCTCCTTCAACTGCATCACGATCGACGGCGATACCTCGACCAACGATTCCTTCATCCTGATCGCCTCGGGCAAGTCGAGCCTGCCGGCGATCGATTCGGTGGACTCGCCCGCCTACGCGGCGCTGCGCGAGGCCGTCACCGAGGTGGCGCAGACGCTGTCGCAACTGATCGTGCGCGACGGCGAGGGCGCCACCAAGTTCATGACGGTGCAGGTCGAGGGCGGCCGCGACGTGGCGGAATGCCGGAAGATCGCCTACGCGATCGGCCATTCGCCGCTGGTGAAGACGGCGTTCTACGCCTCGGACCCCAACCTCGGCCGGATCCTGGCCGCGATCGGCTACGCCGGGGTGGGCGATCTCGACGTCGGCAGGATCGACCTCTACCTCGACGACGTGCTGGTGGCCAAGGCCGGCGGCCGCAACCCGGCCTACCAGGAAGCCGACGGCCAGCGCGTGATGAAGCAGAGCGAGATCACGATCCGCGTGCTGCTGGGCCGCGGCGAGGCCAGCGCGACGGTCTGGACCTGCGACCTGTCGCACGACTACGTCAGCATCAACGCCGACTACCGCTCCTGAGCCGGCGCATGGCGCGCCCGGCGCGCCGTGCCGTCGCCGAATCTCGAATCACCCGATTGCTGGAAAGTGGATGGACAAGCTCGAACAGTTTCTCGACCGCGCCGAAGCCCTGCTGGGCCGTTTCGAAGCCCTGCTGCCGCCGGCGCCCGCCGACGTCGACTGGAATGCCGCGACGGCGTTTCGCTGGCGCAAGCGCCAGGGGCGCGGTTACCTGCAGGCCGTGCCGGCCATCTCGCAGATCGCGCTCGACGACCTGCACAACATCGATCGCCAGAAGGGGCTGATCGAACAGAACACGCGCCAGTTCGTGACGCGGCGCCCCGCCAACAACGTGCTGCTGACGGGCGCGCGCGGCACCGGCAAGTCCTCGCTGATCAAGGCCTGCCTCAATGCCTTCGCGGCCGACGGCCTGCGGCTGATCGAGGTCGACAAGGACGACCTGCATGACCTGGGCGACATCGTCGACCTGATTTCGGCGCGCCCGGAGCGCTTCATCGTGTTCTGCGACGATCTCTCCTTCGAGGACGGCGAATCCGGCTACAAGGCGCTGAAGGTGGCGCTGGACGGCTCGATCTCGGCGCAGTCCGACAACGTGCTGATCTACGCGACCTCGAACCGCCGGCACCTGCTGCCGGAGTACATGAGCGACAACGAGAGCTACAAGCACCTGCCCGACGGCGAGATCCATCCCGGCGAAGTGGTGGAGGAGAAGATCTCGCTGTCCGAGCGTTTCGGGCTGTGGGTCAGCTTCTACCCGTTCAAGCAGGACGACTACCTCGCGATCGTCGGGCACTGGCTGCGCCATTTCGGCTGCGACGAGGCGCAGGTCGAGGCCGCGCGCGGCGACGCGCTGGTCTGGGCGCTCGAACGCGGCTCGCGTTCGGGCCGGGTGGCCTGGCAGTTCGCGCGCGACCGCTCCGGTCGTCAGGAGAACGTATGACGGTGAACGCCGAAACCGCGGCCGGCGGCACGGCGCCGCGCAAGGTCACCGAGGTGGCGGTCGGCGTGCTGGTGCAGCCCGACGGCCGCTACCTGCTCGCGCAGCGCCCGGCCGGCAAGCCCTATGAAGGTTACTGGGAGTTCCCCGGCGGCAAGCTGGAGCCGGGCGAGAGCGTGGAAGCGGCGCTTTCGCGCGAGTTGCACGAGGAACTGGGGATTCACGTCACGGCCTGCCATCGCTGGCACACGCTGGAGCATGATTATCCGCACGCCTATGTGCGGCTGTTCTTCTGCAAGGTGACGGGCTGGGACGGCGAGCCGCATAGCCGTGAAGGGCAGGCCTTCGTCTGGCAGCAATTGCCGGTGGAGGTCGATCCGCTGTTGCCGGCGGCCCTGCCGGTGCTCGAACTGCTGGCACGCGAGGCCGAGGCGGGCTGATCGCTCCTCGGCCGTATCTTTTCCGCCCGGTCGTTCGGCTGGGCGGCACCACTTCCCCGTTATATCGCGTCGAATTCAGGACGCCGCGCTCGCGGCAGCCTGGGAAAAGTGACCGCTCAGTCGTGACGGCCGGAGCCGCCTTCCGGCTCCGCATCCGACGACGGCTCCTCGTCGGTGCCACCGATCCGATAGCGTTCGGCAGCCCAGGCGCCGAGATCCATCTGCTTGCAGCGGGCCGAGCAGAACGGGCGGAAGGTATTTTCCGGAACCCAGCGGACCTGTTTTCCGCAGGCCGGGCATTTGACGGCAAGAGTCACGATTTCAGAGATTACAGAGCGTCAACTGGAACGGCACGTCGATGTCGACCGCGCGCGGCCGCACGTCGCCGTCCTGGATGGTGAAGCGCACCCACAACATGTACTTGTTGGCGCTGGCTTCGGGGATCACATGGAGTTCCGGCGGCACGCGCACCTGCATCAACTGGTAGGTGCGCCCCGACAGCATCTGCTGGTAGCTGCCCTGCATCGCCATCACCTTCGAGGCCTGGCCCGATTCGCGCGCCAGGCGCAGCACGATGGTGGCCGCGTCGCGCAGCGGCAGCAGGGGCATCGCCCACTTGGTGATGTCCTGGCGCCGCTGCTCGGCGGGCCATTGCTGCCAGGCGTAATACGAGGGCAGGTCGAACTTGCAGGTGCCGCCCGGGATCACGGCGCGGCTGCGAATGCTGCCCAGCCATTCGTTGTCGAGCAGGTGCTGGCCGGTCTTGCCCTGCATCTGGCCGAGATTGGCGAGGGTCTGCTCGATTTCGCCGAGCACCGCCTCGAGCGCATTCTGCTCGATGCCGGGGTTGCCGCGAAACGGCGCGAGCGTCTGCCGCTGGCGTTCCAGCTCCTTCATCAGGTCCGACTTGAGATCCGCCCGGCCCGCGACTTCCGCGATTTCGAACAGCGTCGTCAGCGCCACGTGATGCTCCCTCGGATCTTCCTGCGACAGGAAGAACGCCAGGCGCTCGAACAGGTCTTCGAGGCGCAGCAAGGTGCGGATGCGTTCGTTGAACGGATACTCGTAAAGGATCAAGCGCGCTCGCCTCGGGCGTTGGGACAAAGGACCGGAATTGCTGGACATTCTAATGCCCACGCTCAGGCGTCGCAATCGCGCCTTGCGCAGGGATTCGCGCGGGCGTGGCGCTTGCTCGATCCCGCGCGGGCCCGGCCCGGCGGGCCCGGGAACGTTCAGGACTTCGATGCGGCCAGCGCGAGGTAATGCGCGTGCAGCGCGTCGATGCGAGTATCGAGCGCCGCGTCGGGCGCGGCCTCGTTGACGATCACGTCGTCGGCCGCCGCCAGGCGGGCCTCGCGCGTGGCCTGGCGTGCCACGATCGCCTCGACCTGCTCGCGCGCGAAGCCATTCCTCTGCATGACGCGCGCGATCTGCGTCTCGACCTCGCAATCAACCACCAGCACGCGATCGACGCGGCGGCGCCAACTGCCCGATTCGACCAGCAGCGGTACCACGAAGATCACATAAGGGCCATTCGCTCGCGCGGCCTGCTGCTCGGTCTCGGCGCGGATCAGCGGATGCGTGATGGCCTCCAGCCGCTTGCGCGCGGCTTCGTCGCCGAACACCAGCGCGCGCATCCGGGCCCGGTCGAGCGACCCGTCGGCGGCCACGAAGGCCGAGCCGAACGCGGCGGCGATCGCCGGCATCGCGGCGCCGCCGGGCGCGGTGACCTGGTGCGCGATCGCGTCGGTGTCGACCAGGGTCGCGCCGCGCGCGCCGAAACGGTTCGCGACCGTGGTCTTGCCGCTGCCGATACCGCCCGTCAATCCCACCGAGAACATGGGGTCAGCCTCCGATCGTCAGGTAGAACGGCGTGCCGTGCAGCAAGGTGAGGATGCCGCCGAGCGCGAGGAACGGCCCGAACGGCAGCGGCTCCTCGTAGCGCATGCGGCCGCGCCACATCGCCAGCAGGCCGACCGCCGCGCCGCTGAGGGCCGCGATCAGCAGCACCTGGGGCAGGGCGATCCAGCCGAGCCAGGCGCCGAGCGCGGCGAGCAGCTTGAGGTCGCCATAACCGATGCCCTCGATGCCGCGCAGCAGCTTGAACAGCCAGAACACGCACCAGAGGAACAGGTAGCCGGCGATCGCGCCGATCACGGCCTCGCGCAGGTCGACGAAATTGCCCCACAGATTGACGAGCAGCCCGGCCCACAGCAGGGGCAGGGTCATCGAATCGGGCAGGTAGCCGGTCTTGATGTCGATCAGGCTCATCGCCAGCAGCATCGCGCAGAGGCCGAAGGCGGCCAGCGCGGCCGGGACGGGACCGAACACGGCCAGCGAGGCGACCGCCAGCAGGCCGGAAACCAGCTCGACCAGCGGGTAGCGCGGGCTGATCGGCGCGCGGCACCGGGCGCAGCGCCCGCGCAGCGCCAGATAGCTCAGCACCGGCACGTTTTCCCAGGCGCGCAGCACGTGGCCGCAGTGAGGACAGGCGCTGCGCGGCGCCCACAGATCGTAGCGCGGCGGCAGGCCGTCGTCGGGCGCCGGGTCGCCGCCGGTGGCCTCGGCGAGTTCGGCCTGCCAGGCGCGCTGCATCATGATCGGCACGCGATGCGCGACCACGTTCAGGAAGCTGCCGATCACCAGCCCGAGCACGGCCGCGAACACGTAGCGGACGACGGCCGGCAGCGCGGCGAACGCGAGCGACGGATCGGCAAGGGCGAAAGACGAGATCATCGGGAAGGCTGGGAAAAGGGATTCGAGAGGAATCGGCGCGAGTCGGAACCGGGAGCGATGCTACACCACGTTGCCGAGCTGGACGATCGGCAGGTACATCGCGACCACCAGGGCGCCCACCAGCACGCCGAGCACGATCACCACCAGCGGCTCGCAGAGGCTCGTCAAGGCGCCGATCCGCTCGTCGACCTGCCGCTCGCAGAGCGAGGCGATGTCGGCGAGCATCGCGTCGAGCGTGCCCGATTCCTCGGCGACCGCGATCGGCTGGACCACCTCGGCCGGGAAGCAGCCGACCGCGCGCATCGCGGCGGCGAGCCGCTCACCGTGCAGCAGGCGTGTGGCGATGTCACCGGTCGCGCGATCGAACACGGGATTGCCGGTGGCCTGGGCGAGCGAGTCGAAGGCGTCGGCAAGCGGCGTGCCGGCGCGCAGCAGGGTGCCGAGCGTGCGGCTCCAGCGCGCGGCAGCGAGCGTGCGCAGCAAGGGGCCGGCGAGCGGCAGGCGCAGCGCGAGGTGCCCGGCCCGGTGGCGGGCCTC
>NZ_VWWC01000065.1:0-35729 GCF_011753175.1 Burkholderia sp. Cy-637
AGCGTTCCAGCTCGGCCACGATCTGCACAAGGTCAGGCAAGCTACGTCCAAGCCGATCCAGCCGCCACACCACCAGCGTATCGCCGCTACGCAGCGCCTTCCGGCATTGCTCCAGCTCCTGGCGCGCGCGCAGCGTGATCGTGGTGCAGGACGCCTTCACACGCTATTTCGAAACGCCGGTCGCGGCCGCCTGGCTCGCGCTGGCCGAGCGCCTCGGTTATCGCGTGTTCGTCGCGCCCTTCCTGCCGAACGGCAAGCCGCTGCACGTGCAGGGCTTCCTGCCCGCCTTCGCGCGCGCCGCCCGGCGCAACGCCGCGAGCCTGGCCGCGCTGGCCGCGAGCGGCATCGCCCTGGTCGGCCTCGATCCGGCCATGACGCTCGTCTACCGGCAGGAATATCGCAAGCTGCCCGGCATAGGCACGCTGCCCGAGGTGCTGCTGCCCCAGGAATGGTTGGCGGCGGTGCTGCGGGCGCGACCGCGCCCGGCCGAGTTGCCGCCGCCGCGCGCCTTCCGCCTGCTGCCGCATTGCACCGAGCGCACCAATGCCGGCGCCGCCAGCGCGCTGTGGCAGCCGGTGTTCGAGGCGGCGGGCCTCGCGCTGCGGATGCCCGCCAGCGGTTGCTGCGGGATGTCGGGCACCTACGGGCACGAGGCGCGCAATCGCGAAACCTCCGAGCGTATCTTCGGGCAGTCCTGGGCGCGTCATGTCGAGGCGGACGACGACGAACTGCTCGCCACCGGTTATTCCTGCCGCTGCCAGGTGGCGCGCATCAGCGGCAAGCGCCTGCGCCACCCGATCGAGGCGCTGCTCGATGTTTATCGGAATGGGCGCAACATCGAGGACGCGCGCCCGGGCCCGTAATACGCATATCAATATGACGTGAAGCTTACGCGGCGCGATGAGCGCCGCTCAACGGCTTCGCGCTCCGTCTCAGCAATCCATTTGATTGCACGCGCAACCGATCGGCGCGAAGCCCCGTGCCGTCGGCGGCCGCGCGTCCGTCATCGAAGCGGGATCGACGCCGCGGCCTCGGGCACGCTTGCACGATTCGCGCGCGCCAACGCAAGCACCAGCTTACAAAGCTGCGTTTTCCCGCACATCCCTGCGCATCGAATGCATCGGCACGCCCTAAAGTGGGCGGCCGGCAGGCCGTTAAAACGACGATTCCATCCATCATCGTTCAAGGCCTCAAGCATGAAGTTGTCCACCAAACTGACGGTGCTCGTCGTCACGGCATTGCTCGGTATCGTCCTGTTGGCCGCCACCGCGCTGACCATGATGCGCGGCGAACTGATCGACAGCCGCCGCGACGAGATCGCGACCCTGCTGTCGAAGGCCGAGCACGCGGTGAACGTCTACCGCGAGCGCCAGGCGCGCGGCGAACTCACGCTCGAGGAAGCGCAACAGCAGGCCAAGGAGGCGGTCGCCCGGCTCAATGACGAGGACAGCTATTTCTGGGTCAAGAACGCCGAGAACATCAATATCGTCCACCCGAACCCGGCGCTGCGCGACAAGCGCGTGATCGACAACCCGACCGCCAGCGGCAGGACCGATCGCGAGGAATACGATGCCCAGCTGGCCCGCTCGCACGTGGCCTTCGTCGACCTGCTGCTCAAGCGCCCCGGCGATGCGCAGCCGGTACCGAAGCTGCAGGGCGTGGTGCGGATTCCCGAGTGGAACTGGCTGATCGGCACCGGCTTCTTCTACGACCGGATCGACCAGGTGTTCTACCGTCTCGCGGCGATCCTGGCCGGTATCGCGGTGGCGATCGCGGTGGTCGTCTCGGCGATCGCGCTGGCCATGGTGCGCAGCGTGCGCCGCACGCTCGGCGGCGAGCCGGCCCATGCCACCGAGATCGCCACTCACATCGCCAACGGCCGGTTGCATCTCGAGTTCGATGCCTCGCGCGCCGCGCCCGGCAGCCTGATCGCCGAGCTCGCGCAGATGCGCACGCGCCTGGCGGCGATGATCGCCGAGATCCAGTCCGCCAGCCACGCCATCGCGCACGGTGCCGGCGAGATCGCCCAGGGCAATATCGACCTCTCGCAGCGCACCGAGCAGCAGGCCGCCTCGCTGCAGGAAACGGCCGCCAGCATGGAGCAGATCACCGGTACCGTGAAGCAGAACGCCGACAACGCGCAGCAGGCCAACGGCCTGGTGGGCAGCGCCACCGAAGCCACCTCGCGCGGCGGCGAGGCGGTGCGCCAGGTGGTCGATACGATGTCGAGCATCGCCGAGCAATCCTCACGAATCGCCGACATCACCTCGGTGATCGAGAGCATCGCGTTCCAGACCAACATCCTCGCGCTCAACGCGGCTGTCGAGGCGGCGCGCGCCGGCGAGGAAGGCCGCGGCTTCGCGGTGGTGGCCGCCGAGGTGCGCTCGCTCGCGCAACGCAGCGCCTCGGCCGCCAAGGACATCAAGGAGCTGATCCAGGTGTCGGTGGACCAGGTCGGCGACGGCAACCGGCTGGTGCAACTGGCCGGCGAACGGATGAGCGAGATCGACCGCTCGATCGGGCAGGTGGCCGACATCATCGGCGAGATCTCGGCGGCCTCGGTCGAGCAGAGCACCGGCATCGACCAGGTGGGCCGCGCGGTGACGCAGATGGACGAGGTCACGCAGCAGAACGCGGCCCTGGTCGAGCAGGCAGCGGCCGCGGCCACCTCGCTGGACGAACAGGCGGGCAGGCTGCGTTCGGCCGTGTCGGTATTCCGGCTGGCCTGAGCGCCAGCGCGCCTCGATTGACAGTTAATAGATGACCGGTTATCTTGCTACGCATCCTGCCAACCGGTGACTCCATCCATGCCGCGCCCGCCCAACCCTGAAGTCCGTCTGCGCCTGATCTCCACCGGCCGCCGCGTGGTGCATGAACTCGGCTTCAACGGCTGCGCGGTGCAGGACATCGCCGAGGCGGCCAGCGTGCCGAAGGGCTCGTTCTACAACTACTTCGACAGCAAGGAAGCCTTCGCGGGCGAGATCCTCGAGGCCTATTGGGAGTCGATCGTGGCACGCCACTCGGCCGTGCTGCGCGAGGGCCGGGCCCGGCCGGTCGCGCGCATCCGCAAGTTCTTCCGCCTGCTGTCCGACGATCATCGCGAGGCCGGCTTCGCGCTGGGCTGCCTGATCGGCAATCTCTCGCTGGAGCTGTCCGCCACCAACGAGCAGGCGCGCCTGACCGCGCAGCGCCTGCTCGATCACTGGCAGGCGCTGCTGGCCGACTGCCTGCGCGAAGGCCAGGCGGCCGGCGAGGTCGCGCCGGGCGATGCCGACCAGCTGGCGGCGATCCTGATCGAGGCCTACGAAGGCGCCGTGATGCGCAGCAAGATCGAGCGCAACGGCCAGGCCTGCGAGCGATTCGAAAAAGTGGTGCTCACCCGTCTGCTGGGGTGAGCTTTTTTTTGGCCCAATAATAAAGCGACCGGTCATTTATTATTCGAAGCCGCCTGTTTCCATTCCCGCATCCCCACCGCTCGAAGGAGCCCCGCATGACCCGTTCCACCCTGCCCTACGCCGATCCGTCCGACCCGGCGCTGCCGCCCACCGGCTTCCAGCTCGACCGCACCAAGGCCGCGCTGGTGGTGGTCGATCCGCAGAACGACTTCCTCAGCCCGTCCGGCGTGAGCTGGCCGTATTTCGGCGAGAGCATCGTCGAGAACGGCACCGTCGATCACCTGGAAACCCTGTTCAGGACCGCCAAGCAAACCGGCATCCCGGTGGCCGTCTCGCCGCATTACTACTATCCCTGCGACCACGGCTGGCAGTTCGGCGGCCCGCTGGAAAAGACCATGCACGCGATCGGCATGTTCGAGCGCAAGGGGCCCGTCACGCTCGAGGGCTACGAGGGTTCGGGCGCCGATTTCCTCGAACGCTACAAGCCCTACATCCTCGACGGCGAGACCATCATCGCCTCGCCGCACAAGGTCTATGGGCCCGAGACCAACGACCTGGCGCTGCAGTTGCGCAAGCGCGGCGTCTCGCAGGTGATCCTGGCCGGCATGGCCGCCAACCTCTGCATCGAGTCGCATCTGCGCGAGCTGGTCGAGCAGGGTTTCGAGGTGCTGGTGGTGCGCGATGCGACGGCCGGCCCGCGCGTGCCCGAAGGCGACGGCTACCTGGCCGCGCTGGTCAACTTCCGCTTCATCGCGCATGCGCTGTGGAGCACCGCGCAGACCGTCGAGGCCCTGCAAGCGACGGCCTGAACGCGCTCAAGCGGCCGGCAGCGCGAGCCGC
Organism: Burkholderia sp. Cy-637; assembly: GCF_011753175.1. Classification (NCBI taxonomy): domain Bacteria; kingdom Pseudomonadati; phylum Pseudomonadota; class Betaproteobacteria; order Burkholderiales; family Burkholderiaceae; genus Burkholderia; species Burkholderia sp. Cy-637. The sequence goes on from NZ_VWWC01000065.1 coordinate 4,236, forward strand.
GCCAGCTCGGCGAAGTAGCGCGCGCCGATCGGCAGCAGCGCGTCGTTGAAATCGTAGGACGCATTGTGCAGCGGCGTGCCGCCCTCGCCGGCCGTCACGCCGTTGCCGATGAACACGAAGTTGCCCGGCACCGCCTGCAGGAAGGCGCCGAAATCCTCGGAGATCATCATCGGCTGCACGTTCGCGTCGACGGCCGCCGCGCCGGCCACGCGCGTGGCCGCCTCCACCGCCAGCGCCACGTATCGCGCCGGGTTCACGGTCGGCGCGAACTCGTGCGTGTAGTCGAAGCGGCATTCGGCGCCGTGGCTCGCGCAGATGCCCTCGCTGATCTCGCGCATGCGCCTGGCCAGCATGGCCTGCACCTCGGGCGCGTAGCTGCGCGTATCGCCCTTGATGGTGACCGTCGACGGGATCACGTTGCGCAGCCCGTCGGTGATGAACTCGGTGCAGGACACCACGGCCTGCAGCCCCGGATCGAGATTGCGCGAGACGATGGTCTGCAGCGCCAGCACGATCTGCGAGGCGATCACGATCGGATCGATGCCCATCTGCGGGCGCGCCGCGTGCGTGCCGCGCCCGCGTATCTCGATCACGAAGTTGTCCTCGCTGGCCATGATGCCGCCGGCGCGCGTCGCGAAGCTGCCGGCCGGCATGCCCGGCATGTTGTGCGCGCCGAAGATCGCCTCCACCGGAAAGCGCTCGAACAGGCCGTCGGCCATCATCGCCTTGGCGCCGCGCCCGTGTTCCTCGGCCGGCTGGAACACGAAGCGCACGATGCCGTCGAAGTCGCGCCGCTCGGCCAGCAACTGCGCCGCGCCGAGCACCATCGACATATGGCCGTCGTGGCCGCAGGCGTGCATCTTGCCCGGCACGCACGAGGCATGGGCACGGCCCGGCGCCTGCTCGACGATGTTCAGCGCATCCATCTCGGCGCGGATCGCGATCGCGCGCTCGCCGCGGCCGGCCCGCAGGTTCGCCACCAGCCCCGTGCCGCCGATGCCGCGATGCACCTCCAGCCCGAGCGCGCCCAGGATGCGCGCCACCGTGTCCGAGGTGCGGACCTCCTCGAAGCCCGTTTCCGGGTATTGATGAAACTGCCGGCGCCAGCCGGCCAGCTTGTCCTGCAGGGAGCTTTCCATGTTCCTTGTCCTGGCTATCTTCAATGACTTTCCGGTGATCGATGCGCCGCCGCGCCTTATGCGTCGAGCGGCAGGCGTGCCGCGTCGTCGAGCCAGGCCCGCCGGCGCGCGATCACGGCCTCGGCGGCCTCGCCCGTCAAGGAGGCATAGACGCCCGGCGCGGTCGCGCCCTCGGTATTGATCAGCAGTACGCGAGAATTCGCGTCGAGCCCGGCGCGCGCGGCCAGCGCGCGATCGCGCACCAGCACCGCCAGCCCCGCGTGGCCGGCCGCGCCCGATTCGCCGGCCAGCACCGGCACGTCGCCATCCGCGCCGGCCGCCAGCGCGCGCATCGCCAGCGTCGCGTCGGCATCGTCGATGGTGAGGAACGCGTCGATGCAGGGCTGCAGGATGCGCCAGGCGAGCGGCGAAGCCTCGCCGCAGGCCAGCCCCGCCATCACCGAATCGACGCTGCCGGAAGCCTTCGCCGCGCGGCCGGCGATGGCGCTCTGGTAGAGGCAATCGGCCTGGGCCGGCTCGACCACCAGGAAGCGCGGGCGGCTCGCGCCGAAATGCTCCCACAGATAGCTGGCGATGCCGGCCGCCAGGCCGCCCACGCCGCCTTGCAGGATCACGTGCGTGAAGCGCGGCTGCCCGGCGGCCTGCGCGAGCAGCTCGGCCGCGATCACGCCGTAACCCTGCATCACGTCGCGCGGAATCGCCTCGTAGCCTTCATACGAGGTATCGGACACCACATGCCAGCCCTGCTCGCGCGCGAGCCGCGCCGCGTGCTCGACCGATTCGTCGTAGTTGCCGGCGATCCGCACGATGCGCGCGCCATGAGCGGCGATCGCCCGCTCGCGCTCGGCACTGACCCGCGCATGCAGCACGATCACGCAGGCGCAGCCGAGCGATTGCGCCGCGGCCGCGAGCGCCGTGCCGTGATTGCCGTCGGTGGCGCTGATCACGGTCAGCGCGGCAAGCTCCTCGGCATGGCGGCCGGCGAACAGCGCCTGCGGCTCGAAGCGCGCCTCGGGCATCAGGCGCAGCGCGAGGCGCAGCAGCGCGACCGGCGCGCCCAGCGCCTTGAAGCTGCCGAGCGGCGAACGCAGCGACTCGTCCTTGACGGCCAGCGCGGCGATGCCGAAGCGCGCCGCGGCGCCGGGCAGGTTCCAGAGCGGTGTCGCGCCACGCTCGATCAGCGGCCAGTGCGCGAGCCAGGCGCCGCTCTGGCGGGCCGTGTCGATATCGAGGATGCGACGCAGCGCGTCAGGATAGGGGGTGAAGCAGGCGTTCGGATTGGCGAACAGCATGGATGGGGCTCCCGGGAAGCGGATTCGGATCGGGTAAATAATATTTCGCCGTGACGCGAATCCTGTCTCGTTGTTATCCTGCCTGACGCAATTTTTTATCGATTCCGCGTTCATCCGCCCCCGACATCCTCATGACCACGCCCCTCGACACCTACGACCGCAAGCTGCTGGCCGAGATCCAGCGCGACGCGCAAACCCCGCAGAACGAGCTGGGCGCGCGCGTGAACCTGTCCACGGCGGCGGTCAACCGACGCCTGCGCCGCCTGGCCGAGGAAGGCGTGATCGAGCGCTACACGGCCGTGGTCGCGCCCGAGAAGGCCGAGCACCCGCTCACGATCGTGGTGAACGTCGAGGTGGAGAGCGAGCAGATCGACCTGCTCGACGCGATGAAGCGCAGCTTCGCGCAGTGCCCGCAGATCCAGCAGTGCTACTACGTGGCGGGCGAATGGGATTTCGTGCTGATCGTCGCCGTCAAGCACATGGAGCAGTACAACGAGCTGACGCGGCGGCTGTTCTTCTCGAACAACAACGTCCGGCGCTTCAAGACGCTGGTCAGCATGGGCCGCGTGAAGGTGGGGCTGGAGGTGCCGATGGAGCTGGAGGCCTGAGCGGTCGAGGTGGGCGGCGCGAAGGCGCGCATGCCGGGTGGAATCGGCAAGGCCCGTCGCGACGCATCGCGGGCGCCGACGGGCCCGCGCGTTGCTAGGTCGGGATCGTTCGGCCAGCGGCGGCGCGGCTCCGCGGCATGGCAGGCGATGCCGCTGCCGAGCCGGCTGGACGAAAGCCCCGGCGCCGCCTAACATGGGCAGCGCTTTTCCTGCCAACTCGATACAGGAGCACCCCATGTCAGTTGATGCGAAATACAAGACCTCCGCCACGGCAACCGGCGGCGGCCGCGACGGCAAGACCGAGCTCGCCGACGGCACGATGTCGCTGCAGCTCACGGTCCCGAAGGAACTGGGCGGCCCGGGCGGCGACGGCGCCAACCCCGAGAAGCTGTTCGCGCTCGGTTATTCGGCCTGCTACCTCGGCGCGATGCGCGTCGCGGCCCAGCAGACCAAGATCAAGGTGCCGGATGGCTCGACCGTCAAGGCGACCATCGGCATGGGCCCGCGCTCGGAAGGCGGCTACGGCATCACCGCCGAACTCGACGTCTACCTGCCCGGCCTCGACGAGGCCGACGCGAAGAAGCTGGTCGAGACCACCCACACCATCTGCCCGTATTCGAACGCCATCAAGGCCAGCGTCGACGTGAAGACGACCACGCACAGCTGAGATCGAATCCGTCTTCCACCGGGTTCGACATCGCACGGGGCGGCAAGCCAGGCTTGCCGCCCCGTTTCATTTGCAGGTCTCGATGGGCGATGCGGCGCCGGCCGCGGCCGGCATGTGGCCGCGGATCACGCCGTCCACCACGGCGGGCAGCCCGTCGCAAAGCGCCGCCACTTCCTCGTCGGTCCAGCGCGGCGATACCGCCCCCTGCCAGACCAGCATCAGCGCATCGGTCATGCGCCCGGGCTCGGCCGCGCCCGAGGCCAGGCAATGCGCATGCAGGAAGGCCCGCAAGGCGCCGCGCAGCGCCAGGCTGCGCTGGCCGGCGGCGGGCAGGGCCTCGCCCTGCGAGGTCAGCCGGGCCAGCCGGCAATCGCAGGCCGCATCGGCACGCACGCGGCGCGCCAGGTCGTCGAACAAGGCGATCAGCACCGCGCGCGGCGTGCCGTCGGTGGCGCCGGCGATCTCGTCCCAGCGCGCGCGCTCGCCGTCGCAAAGCCGCCCGGCCACTTCGTCGAGCAAGGCCGCGCGCGAGCCGAAGATCCGGTAGATCGCCATCTTGTGCAGGCCCGCGCGCTCGGCGATGCGATCCACATGCACGGGCTCGCCGCCGTCGCGCTCGACCAGGTCCACCACGGCCTGCAGGATCGCCGCGCGCGAATCCTCGGCGCGGCGATAGCGGGCGCGCGCCGGCGCGGCCGGCCCGCGCCGCGTGAGCCGGATGTCGACGAGATCGGGCGAATCGCCGGGAGCAAGGTCCATGGCAGGGATCGGGAAGTCGGGCCGGCCGGTGCTGCTCATGGCTGCGCCGGGGCGTCGTCCCAGGGACTGAAGCCGGTGTTCAGCACCGCCGCGAGCGAGCGCCGCAAACCGGCCGCGCGCTGCTCGCCATAGGACCGTTCGAAGGCATCCTGCACCTGCTGCCAGATCGGCAGCGCCTGGCGATAGACGCGCTCGCCGGCCGCGGTGATCGAGATCGCCTTGCGGCGGCGATCGTCCTCGCCGGGACGGATCGCCAGCAGGCCGTCGCGTTCGAGCGGCTTCAGGTTGGTCGACAGCGTGGTGCGGTCCATCGCCATCACGGTGGCCAGCTCGCCCACGCCGAGCGGGCCGCCCGCGCGCAGCTTGTGCAGGATCGAGAATTGGGTGGCGCGCAGCCCGACCTGGCTGAGCGCGCCGTCGTAGAGCGCGGTCAGGTAGCGCGAGGCCTTGCGCGCGGCCAGGCAGTTGCAGCGTCCGTCGAGGTTCGTGCTGGTGTCCATGATCGGAAGGAGATGGAGGGCATCGCTCGTCGCGCGAGACGGTTTCGCATCGCGCCCATCAGGCGCCGAAGCGGCTGCCCCGCCGCCCGCTTCGCGAGACGCGACAAGGCGCGAGCGGATTGCCGGCGGGGACTGCGCTGCATATTATGCGCATATCAACGCATTGTAAAGCGAGGGCGGGCCGCTACAACTCGACGCAAAAGATGGCCATCGCCGAGGCGCTGAACCAGTCATTGGTGGAGGCGCTCGGCATTCCTCGCGGCAATCGTTTCGTCATGCTTAGCGAGCACGGCGAGGACGAGCTGTTCATCGACCCGGACTTCATGGGCATGCAGCGCATGCGACAAGGCGATGATCATCACCGTGCTGCTCGGCGCGCATCGCGGGCAGCACGACAAGACGGCGCTGCTGGCCGCGGAGCGCGTGGAGGCGCATCCCGACGATGTGTTCGCCGCGCTGGTGAGGCGCCTCAGGCCCGCCGCGCCAGGCGGCGCGCCCAGACCGCGTCGAGGCTCAGGGACTCGCCGCCGCGCACGATCAGCGTGAGCGTGATCAGCAGGTACAGCGACTCGGGCAGATAGAGCAGCCAACTGGTCCAGCCGATCGGCCCGAGCCCCGCCGGGATCTGGTGAAGCCCGACGGTGGCCAGCGCGACGCCGCTGATCGCGAACAGCACCAGCGCGGCCGGACGCGTACCGAGGCCCAATGCCAGCAGCAGGCCAAACAGGCACTCGCAGCCCGCCACGAACGGCGCCATCAGCTCGGGACAGGGCACCTGCGCCTCGGTGATGGTCTGCAGCATCGCGGCGCGATTTTCCGGCAGCACCAGCTTGTTGAAACCGGAAGCCGAAAAGAATACGCCGGTCGCAATCCGCATCAGCGCGATCGGCCAACTCGCCGGATAAGCGGATGACGGCTGCACCAACGCAATACGCCGCAGAGTGTGAAATATGTTCATATTGAATTCGTGACTAAAAAAAATCGCGTATCTTGCCGGCATCGCGACTCGTTTACCGCATTAGGCATTTCGAACCGGTCCGAATCAATCGCCGAGGTTTAATCGCGAAACCCTACCCGCATCACGCCTGGCGGGCAAGCCGGAAATTCGCAAAGCCCTTAAAAACAGGGGCGATGGGCGATAGCGCGATGCCCCCTGTCGGCAAATCGACAGGATGATGCATCGCAAAAAATCGTTTGAATCGATTTGATGGTTTTTTACATTGCAGCGCCGATACTCGCATGAAAATCCGCTCGGACCAGTCTGAAACGATTCATGCCGGCTTTACCCTGCCGGAATTACCGGGATACCCGCAATCGGGCATATCCATTTCGACAATCTCGACCTAGTATGAAATCGGCCGATTCCAGCGGCCGTTTCGGTGTCATCGATCCATCCTGATGAGGAGTCCAACTCATGAACCTGTCTCACCGACTCGCCGCTGAAGTCTTCGGCACCTTCTGGCTGGTACTGGGCGGCTGCGGCGCGGCCGTGCTCGCGGCCGCGTTCCCGCAACTGGGCATCGGCTTCGCCGGCGTCGCGCTGGCCTTCGGCCTGACCGTGCTGACCATGGCCTTCGCGATCGGCCATATCTCGGGCTGCCACCTGAACCCGGCCGTCAGCGTCGGCCTCACCGTGGCCGGCCGCTTCCCGGCTCGCGACCTGGTGCCCTACATCGTCGCGCAGGTGGTGGGCGGCGCGCTCGGCGCCTTCGCGCTGTACCTGATCGCCACCGGCAAGCCCGGCTTCGACTTGGTGGGCAGCGGTTTCGCGACCAACGGCTTCGGCGATCGCTCGCCCGGCCATTACTCGCTGGGCGCGGCCTTCATCTGCGAAGTGGTGATGACGGCCTTCTTCCTGTTCGTGATCCTCGGCGCCACCGACAAGCGCGCGCCGGCCGGCTTCGCGCCGATCGCGATCGGCCTGTGCCTGACGCTGATCCACCTGATCTCGATCCCCGTCACCAACACCTCGGTGAACCCGGCACGCTCGACCGGCCCGGCGCTGTTCGTCGGCGGTGACGCGATCGGCCAGCTGTGGCTGTTCTGGGCCGCGCCGCTGATCGGCGCCGTGATCGCCGGCGTGGTCTACCCGATCGTGGCGGGACGCGGCTCGGTGATCGACGCGCTGCCCCCGGCGGCGGCTCCCGCCGAATGAAAAACGGCGGCGCGAGCCTGCCGATGCAGGTTCGCGCCGCCGTTCGTTCCCAGTCGCTGCTGCAGCAGCAGAGCAGGACAAGCATGCCGCGCTTCCTCGCGAAGCGCCCGCCGGCCCCCGTCCCCGCCCCTCCCCCGTCCCTCCCCCGCCTCAGATCGACTGCTCGATCGCCTTGCCGAGCAGTTCCACGCCCAGGTCGACCTCCGCCTCGCTCACCGTCAGCGGCGGCGCGATCCGGAACACGCCGCCCATCCCCGGCAGTTGCACGATGTTCATGCTCAGGCCGAGCTTCATGCATTCGCGCGTGATCTTCGCGCCGAGCCCGTCGGCCGGCTCCTTGCTGCGGCGATCCTTGACCACCTCCATGCCCAGCAGCAGCCCGCGCCCGCGCACGTCGCCGATGCAGTCGTAGCGCTCCATCAGCCCGAGCAGGCCGTGGCGCAGGCGCTCGCCCATCTGGTTGGCGCGCGCCACCAGCCCTTCCTTCGCCACCACGTCGAGCACGCGCAGGCCGACCGCGGCCGGCAGCGGATCGGAAACGTGGGTGGTGTAGAACAGGTAGCCGCGTTCGTGCGCGCGCTCCTCGATCTCGGCCGAGGTGACCACCGCCGCCAGCGGCAGCCCGGCGCCCAGCGTCTTCGACAAGGTCAGGATGTCGGGCGTGACGCCATCGCGCTCGAACGCGAACAGGGTGCCGGTGCGGCCCACGCCGGTCTGCGCCTCGTCGAGGATCAGCAGCATGCCGCGCTCCTCGCACTTGCGCTTGAGCGCGGCCAGGTAGCCCGGCGGCAGCTCGATGATGCCGCCCGAGCTGAGGATCGGCTCGGCGATGAAGGCCGCCAGGTTGCCGCTCGACTGGCGGTCGACCAGGTCGAAGGCGTAGTCGAGCTCGGCCAGGTAGTCGTAGCGGCCCTCGCGCTCGAAGCGCGGGCGATAGGTGAAGGGCGCGGGGATCGCGAACGAGCCGACCGCCGCCGGGCCCACGCCCTTGCGCCCCGCGCTGTAGGTGGCCGAGGCGGCGTGCCCGGTCATGCCGTGCCAGGACTGCGCGAAACCCACCACCTCGTACTTGCCGGTGACCAGCTTGGCCATCCGGATCGCGGCCTCGTTGGATTCCGCGCCGGTGCTCAGCAGCAGGGCGCGGTCGAGCCCGGGCGGGGTGATCTCGGCCAGGCGCGTGGCGAGATCCACCACCGGCCGCGACAGCATCCCGCTGAACAGGTGGTCGAGCTTGCCCGCGTATTCGTTGATCACCGAGACGATCTCGGGATGGCTGTGGCCGAGCACGGCGCTCATCTGCCCGGAGGTGAAATCGAGGATCGCGCGCCCGTCGGCGTCGTAGACGAAGCTGCCCTGCGCGCGCTCGATGATCATCGGTTCGAAGCTGCCGCCGTAGCGGATCAGGTGCTGCCTGGCGCGTTGCCAGAACTGCTCGTCTTGATTGCGGGACACCGTGGTTCTCCTGGCTGGACTGGCGGATCCCTCGCGGCGACGGACCCGGGTGAACGAATGCTTGCAGTCTAGTGGCCGCTCTGGTTTTATAGAATCTAATAGTTTTAATGCCAGATAGTAGATCTGCTAATACCTTGGGGAACCTGCCTTGAGCCAGACACTCGATATCGACCTGCTGCGCAGCTTCGTCGCGATCGCGGAAGTGCGCGCGCTGAGCCGTGCCGCCGATCGCGTCGGCCGCACCCAGTCCGCGCTGAGCCAGCAGTTGCGGCGCCTGGAGGAGATCGTCGAGCAGCCGCTGTTCCAGCGCACCGGGCGCGGCGTGGTGCTCACGCATCCCGGCGAGCGCCTGCTCGGCCATGCGCAGCGCATCCTGCGGCTGCACGACGAGGCGCTGGCCGATCTGTCCGGCAAGGGTCTGTCCGGCACGATCCGCTTCGGCTGCCCCGAGGATTACGCCACCACCTTCCTGCCGCCGCTGCTGCGGCAGTTCTCGATCCAGCATCCGCATGCGCAGGTCGAGGTGTTCTGCGCGCCGTCACCGCGCCTGCACGAGCAACTGGCCAAGCACGCGATCGACCTGGCGATGGTTTCGGTGGCCGATGGGCAGCCGGCCGGCAGCGGCCCGATCCGCCGCGAGCCGCTGGTCTGGATCGGCTATCCGGGCCTCGCGCCGGCCGATTTCGAGCCCTTGCCGCTGGCGCTGTCCGATCCCGACACGCTCGACCATCGCGCCGCCTGCGCGGCCCTGCAGCGCGCCGGGCGCGCCTACCGGATCGCCTACGCGAGCAGCAGCCTGGCCGGCCTGATCGCGCTGGTGCGTTCGGGGCAGGCCTTCGCGGTGGTCACGCAGATGGCCGTGCCGCCCGACCTGGCGATCCTCGGCGGCGATCCGGGCCTGCCGGCCCTGCCCGCGGTCGGCATCACGCTGCGGCTCGAGCAGGCGCAGCCCTCGCCGCTGGTCGAGGCCTTCGCCGAACATATCCGCGCCACCCTGCCCTCGCTGTGAGGGCTCGGCGATTCGTTCGCGATCCTCATCGATCTCGCGCGACGGGCATGTCAGGCGAGCAGGCGCTCGAACAGCGGCGCGAGCGTGTCGACCAGCGCCTGCCGGTCCGCCTCGGCCAGCGGCGAGAGCCCGATCATCTGCCGCATCATCTGGAAACCGGCGATCAAGGCCAGCACCAGCGCCGCGCGTTGCGGCGCATGCGCGCCATCGAGCAGGGACGCGATCGCGCCGAGCTGGAAACGCTCGATCTGCTCGCGCGCGATCGCGACGGCGCGATCGCTCGAGGCCGAGCGCATCATGATCTGGAAACCCTCGAGCGGCACCGCGTCGACGGCCGTGATGTCAACCAGCGCGGCAGCCACGCGCTCGCCCGACACGGGCCGCGCGAGGATCGCCGGCAACACCACCGAGGTGCTCGCCATCGACTCGGCCAGCACCTCGGCGAACAAACCCTCCTTCGAACCGAAGTAGCGATTGACCAGCATCGCCGTCACGCCGGCGCCGGCCGCGATCTCGCGCACGCCGGCGCCCTCGTAGCCCTGGCGCGCGAAGGCCAGGCGCGCCGAGGCGAGGATCGCCCGGCGCGTGGCGGCGGCATTGCGCCTGCGTTTCTCGGGCGGCGGCGGGGGCGTCGTCATCGGGATCGGCTCTTGTCTCGAAGCATGCGAAGGTAGACGGATGATACTGAGCCCGGCGGGAATTGCCTCGCCGCTTGAACTTTTCAATCTCCTGACGATCCATACCCGCTTTCAGGTAGATCGGAGAAGTTCATGCTGCGTATCGCGACCACCCTCGTCCTGCTGGGCACCGGCGCCCAGGCGCTTGCCGCCGGGGAAACGCGCCCCTCCCTGTTCAAGGAATACGACGTGCTGGACAAGCGCGACAGGATCCTGCGCGAGGACCATCTGCGCGACTCGCTCAAGAGCGACGCGGAAAAGAGACGGGCAGCGGGGCTCGGCATGTATCCGCAGCATGGGCAGCGCAATGTCGAGCAAGCCGGCAACCTGTCGGTCAAGCCGTATTCGAAGAATATCGATTCGTACTGCTACCAGGAATCGGGCAACTCGACGACCTGCGGTTCGCGCCTGAACTGGTAAGCCCCCTCATCCCGCCGCGGCCTTCACGCGCCGCGCCAGTTCGGAAAGCCGCACGCGCCCGAACTGGCGCAGCAGCGCCTGTTCCGCGGTATACAGCGCATCGCCGAGCATCCCGTTGACCACCGCCTCCACCGGGCAGGCGGGGTTGTCGTCGGCCGGGCCGATCGCGAACGTGCTTCCGGGCGCGATCGCCTCGTGGATATCGCGCACCGTCATCTCGCCGAGTTCTCGGCGCAATACCCAGCCGCCCTTCGGGCCGGCGATCGACTCGACGTAGCCGGCCTCCCGCAATGCCGCCATGGTGCGCCGGACCAGCGACGGCTGCGTGTGCAGCATCAGGGCAATCGTGTCCGAGGTGGTGGTGCCGCCGCGCAGATGCATGTGAATCAGCACATGAAGCAGGCGTGCCAGCCGGGTATCTCTCTGCATGATCCGGGTGTGGAATATTCGTGACGTTTGATGTTACGATTTCACGCGACTTTACGCAAACCTCGATTTACGCAAACCTCGATACCCATCCCGTCCCGGAGCGCGAACATGCCTGCCCTCACCCGGTCCTTCATCGACACCAACGGCGTGCGTCTCGGCCTCGCCGCCCAGGGCAGCGGCCCGCTGGTCCTGCTGCTGCATGGCTTCCCCGAAACCTCGCACAGCTGGCGGCATCAGCTCGGCGCCCTGGCCGATGCCGGCTTCCGCGCGATCGCGCCGGACCTGCGCGGCTACGGCACCAGCGACGGCCCGGCGGATCCCGAGCGCTACACGACGCTGGAGATCGTCGGCGACCTGGTGGGCATATTGGACGCGCTGGGCGAAACCGAGGCGGTGGTGGTCGGCAACGACTGGGGGGCGACCATCGCCTGGCAGGCCGCGCAGTTGCGCCCCGATCGCTTTCGCGCGGTGATCGCGCTCGGCGTGCCGATGATGGGCCGGGCCCCGATGGCGCCGAGCCGGCTGTTCCCGATCAACGAGCAGGCCTGGTTCTACACGCAGTATTTTTCCGAGCCAGGGCTGGCGGAGCGCGAGTTCGAGCGCGACGTGGCCGCGACGCTGCGCAGGATCTATTTCTGGGCTTCGGGCCAGGCCGGCCCGCGCGAGGCCGCCACGCCGAACCCCTTCGGCATGATCGCGCGCGAGGCCGGGCTGCTCGACGCCCTGCCCGAACCTGCCGCGCCGCCGGCCTGGCTCGATGCCGATGATTTCGATGTCCTGGTCGAGGCCTTTCGCGCCTCCGGGTTTCGCGGCGGGCTGAACTACTACCGCAATCTCGATCGCAACTGGATGCAGCAGGCCACCTTCGAGGGGCTTGCCGTCGAGGTGCCTGCGCTGTACCTCGTCGGCGAGCATGATCCCGGGCTGGCCATCCCCGGCATGCGCGAGATCATCGCCGCGATGCCGGCGCTGGCGCCCGCGCTTCGCGACACGCGCATCGTCGCGGGCGCGGGGCACTGGCTGCAGCAGGAGGCGCCCGGCGAGGTCAACCGGGCCTTGCTCGGGTTCCTGCGCGGGCTGTAATCAACCGGTAGTCGGCGGCTTCGATGCCAGGCGAACCGCCTAGCGATGCGACACCAGCAGCACCAGCGGCATGGTGATGGCCGCCAGCGCCGTCTGCACGGTGATGATGCCGGCCGACAGGCGATGATCGCCGCCCAGCAGCTTCGCCATGATGTAGGCCGAGGGCGTGCAGGGCAGCGAGTTGAACAGCACGATGGTGGTCAGCGCCGGGCCGTGGATGCCGAGGCTCACGCCGATCCACAGCGTCAGCAGCGGCACCAGCAGCAGCTTGATGAAGGAGGACTGCAGCACCGGCCCGCGCGCCGCGCGGGCCGCCTGCATGTCGAGCCCGGCGCCGACGGCCAGCAGCCCCAGCGGCAGGGAGGCCGCGCCGAGGATCGAGAGCAGGCTCGACAGCGTGGCCGGCAACGTGAGGCCGCTGAGATTGAACAGCGCGCCGAGCAGCACCGCCATGATCACGGGGTTCTTCAGCACGGCATTGAGGATCTGCCTCGGCGTGGGCGCGCCGCCGCTGCCGTAGCGCATCAGGATCACCACCGAGGCCACGTTGAGCAGCGGAATCGCCACCGCGATGCTGATCGAGGTCAGCGTCAGGCCCACGCTGCCGTACATCGCCGCGGCGGCGGCCACGCCCACGTAGGTGTTGGGCCGCAGCGCGCCCTGGATCACCGAGGAGAACACCGCGCCCGGCTGCCGGCTCCAGAGGCGCCAGCCATACAGCAGCAGCGCGCCGGCGCCCACCGCGCCGAGAATCGCGATCGCGATCGGTCGGATCGGGAACTGCGTGAGGTTGGCGCGGGCGACCTGGCTGAACATCAGGGCCGGGAACATGTAGTAGTAGTTCAGCGTCTCGCAGGGCAGCCAGAACGCGTCGGCGAGCAGCCGGCGCTGGCGCAGCACGAAGCCGAGCAGGATCAGGGCGAAGATCGGGATCAGCGCGGTGAAGACACTTTGCATGGCGGTTCCGTCAGATCAGCGTCCTGGCCAGCACCACCGCGCCGTACACGCCGATGAAGGCGGTCATGGCGCGTTCGTAGAGCGGCGCGCCGGCGCGCTTGAACAGCAGGTTGCCGACCGCGAAATAAACCACCACCGCCAGCGGCGCGATCGCGAAGCCCTCCACGCTCAGGGCCGAGCGCCGCAGCACCGACAGCGTGCCGAGCTGCAACGCGCCGAACAGCAGGTAGTAGCGCGCGATGGCCAGGCGCACCTGCAGCTTGTCCTGATGGCGGCTGACCGCGTACACGGCCAGCAGGGCGCCACCCATGTTGGTCAGCCCGTGGATCACGCCCATCGCGCCGGCATAGGCGCGGTCGCGACGCTGCACGAAGCGCTGCAGGCGTGCCTGCAGGCGCGGCGAGTAGCGGATCACGGCGGCGCCCAGCATCATCAGCCCGATCAGGATCTCGACGCGGGCCCGGAGCCCGGTCGCCACCAGCACCGCCAGCGCCGCCACGATCGCCAGCGCGCAGAACAGCATGTTGATCCGCTCGCGCGCCGGCAAGGGCTCGCCGCGCCCGGTCGCGACCTGGATCGCGGAGATCGCCATCGAGGACGGCAGCAGCAGGCCCAGCACCGAGGTGAAATCGAAGCCGAGCAGGAGCAGCGTGGGGGTGCCGAATACCAGCACGCCCATGCCGAAGATCGATTGCACCACCGCGAGCAGCGCGACGATGCCGGCCAGCAGGTAGGGATCGTGCATCTCAGGCCGCCTCCAGGCTCGCCGGCTGCGGCCAGGACCGCTGCCGCGCCAGTTGGCCGACGCGCACCGTCTGCAGCAGGCTCGGCGACACGTCGGCGTCGCTGCTGGCGGCCAGCACCACCAGCACCATGTCGTCGTGCGCGAGGAACCCGGCCGTCCACAGCGCCTCGAGCGCCACCATCCCGGCGCGTTCGTCCGCGACGCTCAATTGCGGCAGGTACACGCCGGTCGTGCCCGGCAGCAGGTTCCAGGCGCGCACCCGCGCAAGCTCGCTGCCGACCGCGATGATCGGCTGCTGCACCTGCGCCATCGACACCAGCCGGGCCGCGTAACCGGTGCGCGACAGCACCACGATGCGCGTGATCGGCAGGCTGCGCGCCAATGCCTGGGTGGCTGCCCGCAGGTCGAGCTGGCTGGCCGGCACGCCGCCGAGCGGCGGCGCCACCGCGTGCCGGTGCCCCTCGGCCAGCGTGACGATGCTGCGCAGGCGCGCCACGGCCTCCACCGGGAAGCGGCCGACCGCGGTCTCGCCCGACAGCATCACCGCCGAGGCGCCGTCGATCACCGAATTGGTCACGTCGCCGATCTCGGCCTTGGTCGGCAGCGGGCTCTCGATCATGCTGTGCAGCAGCTCGGTGGCCACGATCACCGGCTTGCCGTAGCGCTGCGCGGCCGCGATGATGGTCTTCTGGTGGATCGACACGTGATCGATGCTGGTCTCGACCGACAGGTCGCCGCGATCGATCATGATGGTGTCGGTGGCGCGCGCGATTTCGTCGAGATGGTCGAGGCCGCCCTGGTTCTCGACCTTGGCGACGATCTGCGGCGTCGGCGCGTCGATCAGGCCGCGGATCGCCTCCACGTGGCGCGCCGATTCGACGAAGCTGATGCCGACGAAATCCACGCCGACGCGCCTGGCGAACGCGATCATGTCGCGATCGCGCGGCGTGACGAGTTCCTGGCCCAGGTCGATCTCGGGAACGTTGATGCCCTTGCGGCTCTTGAGCGTGCCGTCCGTTTCCGCGACCACATGCACGTCGGGCCCCGCGACCTCGGCCACCCGGAACGACAGGGTGCCGTCGTCGGCGTAAATGCGCACGCCGGCACGCAGCTTCTCATGGAACTTCGCGTAATTGACCGGCACCTTTTGCGAACCGTCATGCGACAGGTCGGTAGTCAATATCAGGCGCTCACCCGTCTTGAACGACGGTTCGACGCGCAACTGGATAGTGCGGATCTTGCGCCCCGGAATATCGAGCAGGATCGGCAATTCGGGCAGGGTTTCCCGAATCAGGGCAATGGTGGTCTCATGCCAGGCCAGGTCGCCATGCGAGCCGTTCAGGCGCGCGACGGTCATGCCCGCACGCTGCAAGGCCAGCAAGGTGGAAGGATGGTTTGAAGCCGGCCCGATGGTTGCGACGATTGTTGTTCTGGACATTTCTTTTTCTGTCGTTGATTTGCACGCGGCAAATATGACAGAAATATGTCAGCGCCTTTAATAATAAAAACTTGACCAATTAGACGCCAAAGAAATAAAGCTCGTCATTCGAAGTTGAAACATCAATAACGCTGCCGGAACGGCATTCAATCGAATGGCGCCATTGAATTCGAAATGAGCCCTGATTCGCTTCATTTCGAAAATCCCCTTTCACCCCCGCCCGCGCCAAGCCACCAGCACCACGCCCGCGATCGCCGTGGTGCCGCCCGCCAGCGTGGCGAGGCCGGGACGCTCGCCGGTCAGCCAGGCCGACAGCGCGGTGGCCACGGCCGGCGACAGGTACAGGAAGTTCGCCGCGCGCGCGGCGCCGAAATAACCGAGCGCGTAGGTCCAGCTCGCGTAACCGAGCGCGGCCGGGAACACGCCGAGCATCAGCACCGCCGCGAGCGTGCCGTGAGGCGCCGCGGGCAGCGCGCCGATCGCGCCCGGCAGCCACGGCGAGAGCCATAAAGCCCCCGCCAGCAGCGTGTAGGCCGTGCAGGCCAGCGGCCCGTAGACGGGAATCAGCCGCCGCTGCAGCACGAAATAGCTCGCCGTGCAAAAGGCCGCCGCGAGGATCAGCGTGCTGCCGGCGCCGAGCGCCAGGCCGCCCGGCTGGCCGCGCGCGATCACGGCGATGCCGGCCAGGCTGACCAGCGAGCCGATCCATCCCCAGGCATTGATGCGCTCGCCGAGGAACAGCACCGCCAGCACGGCGGTGAAGATCGGCAGCGTGCTGGCAATGAAGCTGGCCGCGCCGGGGGCGACGGTCTGCTCGCCGGTGTTCAGCAAGGCGTTGTAGAAGGCGATGCCGAACAGCCCGCACAACAGGAAGCGCAGGCCGTCGCGCCAGCCCGGCAGGCGCGGCCGCCGCCAGGCCAGCCAGGCGAGCACCAGCACGGCGGCGGTGCCGAAGCGCCCCGCCGCCAGATGCAGCGGCGACAGGCCCTGCAGGCCGATGCGGATGAAGGGAAAGGCCGAAGCCCAGGACACCACCGTGAAGGCGACCGCGCCGAGCGCGAGCAGCACCTGCCTGAGATCGCGCGGCGAGCAGTTTTTCGAAGCCGGGGAGAGCGTGTTCATGCCGGGATCGTGCCGCATCGCCAGCTGTTAAGCTAGCGCATCGATCAACGTCTTCCTGTGAATATGGCTCACAGCTCACCTCGCCCTCGCGTCCCGTCCGCGGCACGGCTCGCCGACGCCGCGCCCGACGCCGCGCGGCCACCGCTGGCCAGTCTCGAGACGGTCTGCAACGTGGCGCGCCACGGTTCCTTCCTGGCCGCCGCCGAGATCTCCGGCCTCACGCACGGCGCGATCAGCCGGCGCATCGCGGCCGTGGAGAACTGGCTCGGCGTGAAGCTGTTCGAGCGCCACGCGCGCGGCGTGCGGCCGACCCTGGACGGGCAGCGCTTCGTCAGCCGCATCGAGCAGGCCTTCGGCATCATCGACAGCGCGGCCGACCAATGGCGCTCGCCGCGCAGCGCGCGCCTGGTCAAGCTGAGCATGGTGCCGGCCTTCGCCAGCCTGTGGTTCCTGGCCCGCCACGGCGATCTGGAGAACGAAGCACCGGCCCTGCGCATCGAGCTCGACATCGACCATCGCGCCGTCGATATCGCGGGCGGCCAGGCCGACCTGGCGATCCGCTACGGACGCGGCAACTGGCGCCATCTGGAGGCCAGGCCCTTCCTGCCCGAAACGCTCTACCCGGTCGCGCATCCGGCGCTGGCCGCGCAACTGGCCAAGGCCATGCGCCGTCACGGCGAGGCCGCCCTGCTCGATGCCCCGCTGCTGCACGACTCCGACGCGACCGGCTGGCGTGCCTGGTTCGAGCCGCTGGGCATCGCGCTCAAGCCGCGCGCGCAGGATCGGCGCTTCGAGGACTACACGCTGGTGCTGGCCGCCGCCGAGGCCGGGCTCGGCGTGGCGCTGGCGCGCGTGCCGGTGGCCGCCGCCCATCTGGCGCGCAGCCCGCTGGTGCGCCTGAGCCGGCGCGAGGTGGTGTCGCCGCTGAAGTCCTACATCGTGCATGCCCGCGACGAATGCCGCCCCGAGGTGCTGGCGCTGATCGACAGGTTATTGAGGATGGCGAACCAGGAAGCGGCGGGCCTGGCGGCCGCCGGCGGCTGACATCGCGGCGCCGGCCGCGCCGCTCACCGGCTGGCGGGCGAAGGCGCGGCTGCCGGCGCCGAGGCGGGCGAGCTGGCGGAAGCCGGCGCCTGCCAGACCACCGCGTTGTCGACGGCATACAGCCTGAACGTAACTTTCGACTTGCGGCAATCGTCCTGGAAGCGCGCGAATTCGGCCGAGCTCGAGAAGCTGCCGAACTTGCCGTCGCTGGTGAACACGAAGACGCGCGGCGCGGCCAGCAGCAGGAACTGCTTGTAGGCCAGCACCACCGGCGCCTTCTGCGCGGCCGGCACCGGCAGCGCGTCGGCATCGCCGAGCGCGGCGTAGCCGCTGCCCGCCACGCTGCCGTCGGCGCCGAAGCGCACCCCGGCGGCCTTCATCTCGCCTTGCCAGGCCGCGATTTCCTTCGCGTAGCGCTCGGGAAGCTGGGCGACCCATTCGGCCGGATACGAGAACGCGAAATTCTCGGTGGCCGTCGCCACCGAACGCACCACGCCCACCAGCCTCCCCTGCTGGTCGAACAGGCCGCCGCCGCTGGAGCCGCTGGTGACGGGCGTGGACGACTGGATGATCGGCACCGTGCTCTCGGGCTCCTGGCGCAGCGAGGAAATCAGCCCGTCGGTCAGCGACAGTTCCAGCCCGCGCGGGCTGGAGATCACGTAGACGCGCTGCCCGACCCGCAAGGTGCTGATCGGCGCGACCTGCACCGGCGCCACCTCGAACTTGCCGGCCACGCGCAGCAGGCAGAGGTCGCGGCGGTTGTCGGGATCGCGCAGCACCTCGTCCACCTTCAGCGTGGCGCCGTTGTTGCCCAGCGTCACCGCGATCGACTTCTCGACCACGTGGCAGGCGGTGATGAAACGGCCCGGCGCGATCAGCACCGCGCTGCCGATCAGGTACTGGTTGCCTTGCGGCTGCTCGGCCCGCACCGTCCAGACCTTCGGCGAGACCGCCGCGAACACCTGCTCGGCCTGGCTGCCGGTCGCGCTGTTGGCGACATGCGCGGCGTCGTTGGCCTGGCCGCCGGCTTGCGCGAACGCGCCGGCGCCGAATCCGCACAACAGCAACCCGGCGGCATGGCGCAGGACGGCGGCGAAGCCTGCTCGGTCGATTCTCAAGGGACGTCTCCTAGCATTCGGATCACGCGATGGACGGCTGCCCGGCGCCGCCACGACGGCGTGCCAGGTCCCGATTATAGGGACCTGCCCGAACGGCCGTCAGGAGCGCGCGCTCAGCCCCGCCCGGCCGGCGCCACCGAGGCGCCCGCCACATGGTGCCGGGCCAGCGCCTCGGCGACAAAGCCCGAGGCCTTGCGCGCCTCCACGAAGGCGTCGAGCGCCTCGGCGGCCGCCTGGCCTCGGCTGCGGGGCAGGCCCATCGCCTGGCGGATCACCATGAAGCGGCCGTCGAGCAGGCGCAGGCCCGGCTGCCGCGCCGCGTCGGCTTCCAGTTGCTGCTTCACGCCGGCCGCCACGTCGTGCCCCTCGGCCAGGAAGGTCGACACCACCGCCGGCGAGGACGGCGCGCGCTCGATGGCGGCCGCCTTCAGCTCGCGCGTCAGGAACAGGTCGTAGGCGCTGCCCTTGCCGACCGTGACGCGCACGCCGGGCCGGTCGATCTCCTCGTTGGCGCGGATCGGCGAGGCCTCGCGAACCAGGTAGCAGCCCTCGATCAGCACATAGGGCGAAGTGAAGGCGATCGACTCGGCGCGCAGCGGATCGATCGCGAAGAAACCGACGTCGGCGCGTTCGTCGCCGACCGCCGCCACCGATTCGCCGGCGGTGGCGAACACCACCAGCTCGACCGGCACGCCCAGTTCCGCGCCGAGCGCGCGCGCCAGGTCGACCGAGACGCCGGCCGGCGCGCCGCTGGCGGGATCGTGGCCGGCCAGGATCGGGTTGCCGAGGTTGATCGAGGCGCGCAGCACGCCGTGCGGCGCGAAGGCGGAAACGAGGGAGGAAGCGATGGCGGGATCGAGGTTCATGAGGCGCGTCGGGTTCGGTTGGGCCGCTGGCCGGCAGGCGCGGCGGCGGACGGGACGGGCGCGGTTTCCCGCGCCGGGGATCGGGGCGATGGCGATTCGAGTATCCCGCTGATGCGCGCGAGCGCGTCGAGCGTATGCAGCAGGTGCTCGCGCAGCGCCTCGGCGGCCTCCTCGTTGCGCTCGCGCGCGAGCAGGTCCAGCACGTGCAGGTGCTGGCGGCAGTGCTCGGCATAACGCTCGCGATGCCGCATCGAGCGATACGACAGCAGGCGCCGCACGCGATTGACGCGGCGGATCGTGTCGATGAAGAAGGGGTTGCCGGACGCCTCGACCAGCGCCTCGTGATAACGCACGCCGCGATCGTGCAGCGCATCGGCGCTGGCCGTCTCGATGCCGCCGGCCAGCAGTTGCAGCTCGGTATCGCGGCAGCGTTCGAGCACGCGCGGATCGAGCCGGTAGCCGGGTTCGAGCAGCGCGGCCGGCTCCAGCGCGAGTCGCAGCCGATACGACTGCAGCAGGCTGTCGGGCGTGGTCAGCATGGTCGAGAAGGCCCAGCCGTAACCCGGCTTGCGCTCGGCCCAGCCCTCGCCCGCGATGCGCGCCAGCACGGCATTGAGCTGCGCGCCGGTCAGGCCGTAGCGCTGGCGGATCAGTTGCTCGGAGAATTCGTCGGGCAGCTCGCCGCGCAGGCGATCGTCGGCGATGCGGAAATACACGCTGGAGACCAGGTCAGCCTCGTCCAGGCCGAGCCCGCCGACCACCTCCTCCAGCGGCTCGCGCAAGGCCCGCGCCACGAAGAAACCGCGATGGCGTTCGCGCGTCACCACGCCCTTCTCGTGCAGCAGCGCGAGCGCCTCGTTGACGGGCGAGCGCGACACGCGCAGGCGGTCCGCCAGCATCTGCGCCGGCAGGTGAGCGCCGGCCTCGAGCTGCTCGCTGCGGATCAGCTCGACGATGCGGGCGGCGATCGATCGGTCGGTCATGGAAGCCGGCATGAAGGATTGACGTGGCAGGGCCGCCCATTGTCCGCGTTTCGGCGCATCACGCAAGCGCCGCCGCGTCCGCGCGCGGCAGGTGGCGGCGCAGGATGAAGGGGATCACGCCGCCCGCGCGCAGCAGCTCGCATTCGAGTCGCGTCTCGACGGCGGCCAGCGCGGCCAGCGGCTCGACGCGGCCGTGCGCGCGCACGATGCTCACGCGCACGGCGGCACGCGGCTGCAGCACCGCATCGCGCGCATCGATCTCGATCCGGTCGCCCGGCTGCAGCGCCAGCGCATCGGGATGCGCGAGCTCGATCATGCGCAGCGGCAGGATGCCCATGCCGATCAGGTTCGAGCGATGGATCCGCTCGAAGCTGGTGGCCAGCACCGCGCGGATGCCGAGCAGGCGCTGGCCCTTGGCGGCCCAGTCGCGCGACGATCCCGTGCCGTAGCGCGCGCCCGCCACCAGCACCACCGCCTCGCCCGCCTCGCGATAGCGCGCCGCCGCCTCGTGCAGCGGCAGGGCCTCGCCCGAGGGCGCGTGCACCGTGTGCGCGACCGGCAAGCCGGCACGCAGGCGGTTCTCCAGCGTGCGGTTGTAGAAGGCCGCGCGCAGCATCACCTCCCAGTTGCCGCGCCGCGACGCGAACACGTTCAGGTCCTCGCGGTCCTCGCCGCGCTCGACCAGGAAATCGGCGACGGGGCTGTGCTTCGGGATCGCGCTGGCCGGCGAGATGTGATCGGTGGTCACGTCGTCGCCATAGACGGCCAGCGGATGCGCCACGTAATGGCCGAGCTGGCTGCCCGCCTCGGCCGAGGCGAAGGGCGGGCGGCGCAGCGCATTCGAGGCCGGATCCCAGGGGAAGCGCGCCGAATCCGGCGCTTCCAGCGCGTGCCAGGCGGGATTGGCGCTGGCGATCGCGAAGGCGCGGCGGTAGTCGCCCGGCTCGTTGGCGCGCGCGACCAGCGCATCGATTTCCTCGCGCGTCGGCCACAGTTCATGCAGGTGCACGGCCGTGCCGTCATGCGCCAGGCCCAGCGGCTCGCGGCCGAGGTCGCGCGCCGCATCGCCGGCCAGCGCGAAGGCGATCACCAGCGGCGGCGACATGATGAAACCGAGTTCGAGCTCGGGATGGATCCGGCCCGGGAAATTGCGGTTGCCCGACAGCATCGCCACCGGGCGCGCAGCCTTGGCGGCCAGCGCCGCGCGGATCGGCTCGCCAAGCGGTCCTGAATTGCCGATGCAGGTGGTGCAGCCGTAGCCGACGATCGAGAAGCCGAGCGCGTCGAGATCCCCGATCAGCCCGGCGCGTTCGAGATAGGCCGCCGCCGCCGGCGAACCCGGCGCGAGCGAGGTCTTGACCCAGGCCGGCACCGTCAGGCCGCGTTCGCGCGCGCGCCGCGCCACCAGCCCGGCGGCGATCAGCAAGGCCGGATCGGAGGTGTTCGTGCAGCTCGTGATCGCGGCGATCGCCACCGGATGATGCGGCAGGTTCGTCGTCCGCGCCCCGCTCGCCAGCGGCGCGCCTTCCAGCTTCGCCAGCGTCTCGGCCACGGCCGTGTAAGGCAGCCGGTCCTGCGGCCGGCGCGGCCCCGCCACCTGCATCGCGATGCCGTCGAGCGCGATCTCGATGCGGCGCGTGTAACGCGGCTGCGCCTCGGGCTCGAACCAGATCCCGACGCGCCGCGCATAGGCCTCCACCAGCGCGATCGCGGCGGCGTCGCGGCCGGTCTCGCGCAGATAGTCGAGCGTGCGCGCATCGATCGGGAAATAGCCGGTGGTCGCGCCGTATTCGGGCGCCATGTTGGCCACCACCGCGCGCTCGCCTGCGCTCAGCGTGCTCACGCCGGGCCCGAAGAACTCGACGAATTCTCCCGTCACGCCGATCTCGCGCAGCCGCTGCGTGACCGTCAGCGCCAGGTCGGTGGCCAGCACGCCCGGCCGCAGCGCGCCGCTCAACCTCACGCCCACCACCTCGGGAATGCGCTGCATCACCGGCATGCCGAACATCACCGTCTGCGCCTCCAGGCCGCCCACGCCCCAGCCGAGCACGCCGATGCCGTTGATCATCGGCGTGTGGCTGTCGGTGCCGATCAGCGTATCGGGCACGGCCCAGCGCTCGCCGTCGCGCTCGATCACGCCGACCACGCTCGCCAGTTGTTCGAGATTGAGCGTGTGCATGATGCCGGTGCCGGGCGGATGGATCCGCACGCCCGTGACGGCCTTCGCGGCCCAGCGCAGGAAACGGTAGCGCTCGGCGTTGCGGGCCAGTTCGATGCGCAGGTTGCGCGGCGCCGCGTCGGGTTCGCCATGCACTTCCACGGCGAGCGAATGGTCGACCGAGGCATCGACGGGCAGCACCGGATTGAGCACCGAGGGATCGACGCCGGCTTCGGCCAGCGCGTCGCGCATGCCGGCGATATCGACCAGCGCCGGCGTGCTGGTGGTGTCGTGCATCAGCACGCGGTTCGGCTGGAAGGCGATCTCGATCTCGCTGCTGGCGTGCTCGATCCAGGCCAGGATGCCGTCGACGGCGGCGCGCTGCTCCTCGCCCTGGTGATGGCGGATCACGTTCTCCAGCAGCAGCCGCAGCACCACGGGCAGCTCGCGCAGGCGCGTGCCGAAGCGAGCCGGCAGGTCGACGATGCGGTAGCGCGCGCCGTCGAGGGTGAGGGTCGCATCAAGGGCGGCGGCAAGGGGGCTGGGGATCGAGGTCATGCCGCGCATTTTGCATATTTCAAATGGAAAATGCAATTTCGGGCAAAATGCTGGAAGGCTATGGGGCACGATCGGCAGGCTTGGGCCGTGCCTGGCTGCCGGCCGTGCGCGCTCGGCGCATCACCAAAGCGCCATCGGCGCTAGAGCGAAACGCGCGGCACATGCGCGTCGAGATTCGAGTAGGCGTGTGTGAGGATTTCAGAATTGCGCCGGCGGCTCGTGGCTTGCTTCGATGCTGTCGCCATATAGAAAAATCAGATACGTTCTTTCATCACGAAAACTCAACACATTCCACACGCGAAAGAAACATCCGAATTATCTTCGCAGAAAAATCTGACCACGCATTAAAGAAATAGCGGAATGCAATAGGGCCCCAAGTACTCCCCATACAACACCAATCATTGACACACATATGGCTGCAGACGCGAGAACGACGGCGTCCGGGTCGTGTCTCGCGATATCCATCGTCACCCAGGTCCCAGCCGCGATCAAAAAGCTACACCAGCCCCAGGCCACTCGGCCTATCACCGGAAAACGTCCATGGGCCGGACCCAATACGCGACAGACCGCATACCCCAAGCCCAGCACGTATAGCGCAGTCGGAACACCGATCGAGATCCACCAATTACCCGCGGTCATGCCGTTCTCCGTCTGAATGTGCACCGACTGATCATACCTTGCCTCGTCACATCAAAAATCACGCAGACGGGAAGGAAGATGAACCACTCCCTTGAATAACTTCCTCATGAATCTAGGCTTGCCGCGCAATCCGCCGGTGATCGATTAGCCCCGGCGAGGCAGACGCTTCGGAAATTGCGCGGCCCAGGCTCGTCGCAGGGTGCCGTGCAGCACGGCGGCGCCAGCATCATTCTCGCGAAACGGTCATGACCTATTTGGATATCCGTGCCGTCGCGCGCTATCCAGAAGCAATACAATCCGGCGTCTGCCGGACAGCATGACCGGGCCGGCGCTTTCCACAGGTAGGGCATCGAGGAGAATCCGCAGCATGTACGCCTATGTCGGCTCGCGCACCACGCGCGAGCGCAACGCCCGCGGCGAGGGCATCAGCGTGTTCCGCGTCGATCCCTCGACCGGCGCGCTCGATCCCGTGCAGGTGCTCGGCGATCTGGTCAACCCGTCCTTCCTCGCGATCGATGCGCGCGGCGAGCGCCTGTACAGCGTGCACGGCGATCGCAGCGAGCTGAGCGCCTTCGCGATCGACCGCGCGAGCGGGCGCCTCGCCTTCCTGAACCGGCAGGACACCGGCGGCAGGAACCCCGTCCACGTCGCGCTCGCGCCGGACGGGCGCCGCGCGCTGGTCTCGAACCACCTGGGTGCGAGCCTCGCGGTGCTGCCGATCGCAGCCGACGGCTCGCTCGGCGCGCTCGCGCAATGCCTCGCGCTGGACGGCCCGATCGGTCCGCATCGCATCGAGCAGCAGCAGGCCAAGCCGCATTTCAATCCCTTCTCGCCCGACGGCCGCTTCGTGCTGGTGCCCGACAAGGGCCTCGATCGCATCTTCGTGTTCCGCTACGAAGCCGGGCGGCTCACGCCCGCCGAGCCGCCCTTCGTGGCCACGCGCGAGACGGCCGGCCCGCGCCATCTCGCCTGCCATCCGTCGCGGCCCTGGGTCTATTGCGTCAACGAACTCGATTCGACGGTGACCGCCTACGACTATCGCGCCGACAGCGGCGAACTGCGGCCCAGGCAGATCGTGTCGGCGCTGCCCGACAGCTACACGGGCAACAGCCGCGCGGCGGGCATCCAGATCGACGCCGGCGGGCGCTTCCTCTACGCCTCGAATCGCGGCAGCGACAGCATCGCCTTGTTGCGCATCGATCCCGACAACGGCCGGCTCGCCTTCGTGGAAGCCGTATCGACGGGCGGGCGCACGCCGCGCTTCTTCACGCTCTCGCCGGATGGCCGCCTGCTGTATGCGCTCAACGAGGACAGCGACAGCATCGCGGGCTTCTCGGTCGATGCCGGCAGCGGCCGCCTCTCGCCCGCCGGGCAGCTCACCTCGACAGGCAGCCCGGTCTGCATGGTGTTTTCCCGCGCCTGACAAGGCCAGCCAACAAAGAAAAACGGGGCATGCCCAGGCGGGCATGCCCCGTTGCCGTTCCCGGTGCGCGGCGCGCTTACCTCAGCGGCGTCGGCCAGCCGATCGCATCGATATCCGGCGCCCAGTCGCTCGGATTCGAGATCGTCAGCGTATTGCGCGAGCCGGCCTGCAGGTTCACCGTCACCGCGGCATGGCGGATCGTGTCGTAGCTGCCCGTCGAGGGCAGCGCGAGCGTGACCGGCGTGCCGCCGTTCACGCTGACCTGCGCGTTGCGGCCGTTCGGTTCGCCGTTGCCGTACAGGATGTCGATCGAATAGGCGCCGGCCTTCGGTGCCGCGATCTGGTTGAAGCTCAGCGTGTTGGCCTGGCCGATGTAGCCGACCTTCTTGCCGCCCGAGCAGCTCGCGCAGTCATACACGGCCGCCTGCCCGCTCAGCGTGTTGAGGGGCGACTCGGCCTCGTAGGCCGCGCGCGGCGGCTGGTAGGCGAGCGGCCCGGCCACCACGGCCACGCGCTGGATCGACAGCGCCGCCGACGGATCGTGCCACTTGGCCAGCACCACGCTGTTGCGGCCCGGCTTCAGTGCGGCCTCGACGCTCACGCCGCCCAGCCCCCAGGCAGCGCCGGTCGGCGGCAGCGAGACGATGCTGCCCGGCCCGCCGTTGACGCTGAGCAGCGCGTCGACCGGTTCGCTGCCGGTGTTCTGGTAGGCGATCTGCAGGTAGCCGCCGGCGCGCTGCGAGACCACGTTGTCGAAGCTGACCGTGGCCGGATTCACGAGCTGCGCGTTCGGCTCGCAGCCGCCGCAGGACGACAGGTCCGCGCTCGGCTGGTAGGCGCTGGGCCGATACGGCACGGCCGCCGTGTCGGCGCCCTGGATCACGTAGAGGCGGCTGGTCCCGGCCGGCACGCGCGTCTCGAAGCGGCCGATGCCGATGCCGGCATTGGCGCGCGCCCAGACATCGCGCACCAGGCCCGGCACCAGCGGCTCGAGCCCGAGCTCGCGCCAGCTCACCGCCATGCTCGCGTCCTTCGTCGAGTTGTTGAACAGCAGCACCGCGCGACGGCCGTTGCCCATCAGCGGCTTGGCCCAGACCTCGACGCCGGGCGCCGGATTGGCCACCAGCACGCCCTGCAGGCCGAGCCCGTCCTGGTCGATCGCGATCATCTCGGGGTTCTTCAGCAGCGCCAGCGTGGCGGCCTTGGGCGGGCGGCCGGTGAAGTCGTTGCCGAGGATCATCGGCGCGCCCGAGATCGCCCACAGCGCGATGTGCGAGCGGTCCTGCTCGTCGCTCAGGCCCATGCCGGCCAGCATCATGTCCGGATCGTTGTAGCGGCCCGTGTGCTGCGCCTCGGGGAACACGTTGCCCTCGAAGTTCTGCCCCACCAGGCGCGACCAGCCCGGCGTGAAGTTGTCGCCGGTGTCGTAGGAGATGTCCTCCTCGGTGCGCCACATGTCGGCCACGTTGCCCCAGTCGTAGTCGCGACCCGTCTTCGAGTCGTTGAAGCTGTCGGGGTTGATGCTGTAGAACAGGTAGCCCTTGCGGCCGGCGCCGAGCGCCGCCTGGCGCAGCGCGTCGCGCATCTTCGCGAATACCGGCACCTGGGCCGGCGCCGCGGTCGAGCCCTTGGTGCACCAGTCGTATTTCAGGTAGTCGACGCCCCATTGCACGAAGGTGGCCGCGTCGAGCGCCTCGTGGCCCTGGCTGCCGGTATTGCCGTTGGCCTCGTTGCCGGGCGCGCCGGGGGCGAGTTCGTTCTGCAGATTGTTGAGCTGGGCACAGGTACGCAGGCCCGGCGTCGCGTAAATCCCGTATTTCAATCCCTTGGAATGGATGTAATCGCCGAGCGCGGTCATTCCGCTTGGAAACGATACATGATTTCCATTCAATTTCCCTTGTGAATCGCGAGTCAATTCCGACCAGCAATCATCGACGTTCACATAGACATATCCGGCACTTTTCAGGCCGCTGCTGACCAGGTAATCGGCCGCGTCGTGAATCACCTTTTCGTTGATGTTGCAGCCGTGCCCGTTCCAGCTCGCCCAGCCCATCGGCGGCGGTGGCACCGGCACCTGCCGCACCAGCGGCCAGGCAGGCGGCCAGGCCTGCTGCGCGGCGGGCGCGGCACCGCTGCCGGGCGCCGCGGCGCCCGGCACCGAAGCCGCGCCCGCGTGATAGGAAGACAATGCCGATATGAATAAGGGAAATGAAAAAAATACCGCTCGGATATGCCGTTTCATTGAATAGGTATCCTGATTCAATTAATGGTTTTATTCGCTGCGCCAGACCTGCTCGATTGCATGCGAACGGTATCCGCCGAATCAGGGCTGATCAAGTTGTGCGACGGCTTCCCATATGTTGAATCGCGCGCGAAAAGGCGCGTTCGCGGCCTCGCGCGAGCACGCCGCGATGCAGCGACGGCGCACACGCCTAGCCGGCGCGGTTTCGTCGCGCGATCGTGTTATGCGGCATTGCGCCGCATCATCGCTGGAGGCCAAAGCGGGGGAGCCAACCGCTCACCTGGCCGCTTTTCGATAGACTGTGCGGATTCTCGCGGCAGCGGACGGCACGACCGGCGCACCGCGCTCCCGATCCACAGGAATTCCCGATGAAGCAAGCCGTCTTGTCCCTTGCCCTCGCTGGCGCGCTCGCGCTGCCGGCTCTCCCGTCCCAGGCCCAGGCCTTCGACGATCGCTGTTTCGCGGTCGGCGACGTGGCCGCGCAGATCTCCGGCTGGCGCAAGAAGCACAAGACCAAGGAACAGGCGATCGCGCAGTCGCACAAGTACTACGGCAACGGCCCCGACGCGCAGGCCGTCGACCAGGCGATCGAGGAGATCTACGGCGCGCCCACCTTGCTGAACCCCGACCAGGCCACCATGCTGGTCACACAGAACTGCCTGAAGCGCAAGGCGGCGCAGGCGGCCGGCGCTTCGGCGGCCAAGCCCTGAAGCAGCGCGCGGCCGGCTCGACGACCACGCCGCGCGATATCGCCAGACCGTTGCCTGCGCCGGCCCTCGCGCCGGCATCCCCAGCCAGCACGACCAACCGGATCCGACTCTCCATGGAAGCACGCCTGCTCGAGCGGCCCACGAGCCGCATCGTCCACGTCAGCAGTGTCGATACCCCCGTGCGCAGCCGCCAGGACGCGCTCGACATCATGCTCGGCCACGGCCACCGGGATCTCGACGGCATCGCGATCGACGCCGCCTGCCTGCATCCCGACTTCCTCGTGCTGCGCACCGGCGTGGCCGGCGAACTGCTGCAGATGTTCGTGAACTACCATCTGAAGCTGGCCATCGTCGGCGATTTCTCCGAGGTCCGCGCCGGAGCGCTGCACGACTTCATCGTCGAAAGCAATCGCGGCCGGCAGGTGTTCTTCGTCGCCGATCTCGACGCGGCGATCGCCAGGCTCGAAGCGGCGCTCGCCGCCTAGGCCTTCCCTTCCGCGAATCCGGCCAGCACCTTCGCCAGCGCGCGCCCCGCGTGGCGCGCCTGCGCCAGCGTCAGGGCCGTGTAGCCGACCAGCACCGCCGGCGGCAGCCGCGCCTCGCGGCAGAACATGCCCAGCGGCTGCAGCGCGATGCCGGCCGCGGCGGCCGCCGCGACGAAGGCGGCCTCGTCGCTGCCCGGATCGAGCCACAGCATGAAATGAAAGCCCGCCTGCTCGCCCGAGATCGCGTAGCGGCCCGCCGCGCCGGCCGCCAACCGCTCCAGCACGGCATCGCGCCGCTGCTGGTAGGCCTGGCGGCTCGCCCGCAGGTGCCGGGCGAAATCGCCGTTGCCGATCAGGCCCGCCAGCGCGCGCTGCTCGATCACGCCGACCGGCCGCCCGAGCGCCGCGAGCAAGGCCTCGAGCGGCGCGCGCAACGCCGCCGGCGCCACCACGTAGCCGAGCCGCAAGCCCGCGAACAGGGTCTTGTTGAAGGAGCCGCAATAGATCGCGCGATCGTGCCGGTCGAGCGCCTTCAGCGCCGGCAACGGCGCGGCCTGGTAGCTGAACTCGCCGTCATAGTCGTCCTCGACGATCCAGGCCTGCTCGCGGCGCGCCCAGTCGAGCAGTTCCAGGCGCCGCGAAACCGACATCGTGACGCCCAGCGGCGACTGGTGCGCGGGCGTCACGCAGGCCGCCACGATGCCCGGCAGCGCGGCCAGCCGCTCGACCACCAGCCCCTGCGGATCGACCGGCACCTGCGCGACGGCGGCGCCGTTCAGCGCGGCCAGCCGCTCCGTCATCGGATAGCCGGGATCCTCGATCGCCACGCGCCGCCCACGCACCTCGATCGCCCGCATCACCAGGTCGAGCGAATGGCGGATGCCGGCGGTGATGAACACGTCCTCGGCGCGGCAGGCGATGCCGCGATACTCGCCGAGCCAGGCGGCGATCCGCGCGCGCAGCCGCGCGTCGCCGCCGGGCACCGCCGCGCCGAGCTCGGCCGGTTTCAGGCCCGCCAGCGCCTGCGCCAGGTGGCGTTTCCAGGTGGCCGCCGGCAGCAGGGCCGGGTCGGCCAGGCGCGCGACGAAGGGCTGGCCGATGCGCGTGCCGGTCGGCGAGGCGTCGCGGGCCGCATCGGGCGAGCGCCGGAGGTGGGACGGGTCGGCGCTCGCGGGCGCGATATCGACCGCGGCCTCGCCATGCGCATCGGCTGCCGGCGCCATCAGATACGCCTCGGGAACCACCGCGCTGACCCGCGTGCCCGAGCCGCGCACGCGCGATAGATAACCCTCCGCCACCAGCCGCTCGAACGCCACCTCGACCGTGCCGCGCGCCACCCGCCAGCGCTCGGCCAGCGTGCGCGTCGAAGGCAGCGCGCCGCCGGCCGCCAGGCGCCCCTGCAGGATCGCCTCGCGCAGCGCATCGGCGATGCGATCCTGCTTCGAGGCGCCGCCTCGCGAGGAGAGGCCCGGCGGCCTCGGCAGATCGAGCGGAATCGCAGCCTTGCCTCGCGTCATAGTGGTCCAGTCCGGTAAGCGTGGAATCAATCCCGGCTTATACCACATCGATCCTGGCGGCAGGCTCGCGGTCCTGCCCGCCGCGGCCCTTCGCCGGGATCGCCACCCCCGCCTTACGCCCGCCTTTCTTCATATGGATGTCATCGAGCCCACGCCACACTCATCCACTGTGCAGATACACGATATCCCGAGCTTGTAAGGAAGCTGTCGAGGCGCTCGCGTATCATGCGATCACGCTGGCGCGCGTCCCGCGCGCCGGCACCGGACAATGGCCGGAAGCCGCGCCGCGCCCCGCGTTTCGGGCCTCGAGGCGGCGCCCCGCCCGCTTGCCGGCCGTCCGGCGACCGCGCCCTTGCCGCGCGCTCGCCGTTCGTCATCCGATCCTGTCACCGATACGCGACCCATGACGCTTTTGCCTCCGGAACCCATGGTCCCCGGCCCGCTCCTGATCGTCGACGACGAGCCGCTGATGCAGCGCCGGCTCACCACCATCCTGACCTCGCTGGGCTACTCGGACGACGCGCTGCTGTTCGCCGGCAGCCTCTCGGAGGCGCGCGCGATCCGCGCCACCCAGCCCTGCGCGATCGCGCTGGTCGATATCGGCCTGCCCGACGGCTCGGGCATCGAGCTGATCCGCGAATGGCACGAGGCCGACCCGGCCCTGCCGATCGTGGTGATCTCGACCTGGAGCACCGGCCCGACCATCGTCGGCGCGCTGCAGGCCGGCGCGACCGGCTACCTGCTCAAGGAGCGCGACGACATCGAGATCGCCTTGTCGATCCGCAGCGTGCTGCGCGGCGGCGCGCCGATCGATCCCTTCGTGGCGCGCCATATCCTCGAGACCGCCGTGCACGCGGCGCCGGCCGCCGCCACGCCGGCCAGCGCGGGCCTGCTGCCCTCGCGCAACGGCGCGCCGCCGGTGCGCCTGAGCCGCCGCGAGATCGAGATCCTCGGCATCGTCAGCAAGGGGCTGACCAACCGCGAGATTTCCGAGCTGCTGTCGCTGTCGCGGCTGACCGTCGAATGCCACATCAAGAACATCTACAAGAAGCTCGCGGTGCGCTCGCGCACGCAGGCGGTGTTCGAGGCGCGGGCGCACGGCCTGCTGCCCTAGCCGCGCCGCGCCTCCAAGCATCCCTCGCCTGCGATCACAGATCGATGCCTGCCCGGCCCGCGACGTTACCGTTCACATCCACGCCCGCGCGCGACGCGGCGGGCGGCGGCGCTCGCGCGCTCGTGCCGCCGTGGCTGTGCTTGCTCTGCCTCGCGCTGCTGACGGTGTTGGCGAGCATGTCCTCG